>JBDNFZ010000446.1:0-2572 GCA_041689555.1 Opitutaceae bacterium
CATCCTTTGCCTCGCCTCCTCGCGCGCCGATCTGAAGACGCGCCTCGGCGGCATCTTCGTCGGCTTCACCCGCGATAAAAAACCGGTCTACGCCCGCGAACTGAAGATTCACGGCGCCATGGCCGCCCTCCTCAAAGACGCCATCGTGCACAACCTCGTGCAGACCCACGAAGGCACGCCCGGGATTCTCCATGGCGGCCCGTTCGCCAACATCGCGCAAGGCACCAACTCCGTCCTCGCCACGCGCCTCGGCCTCAGCCTCGCCGACTACGTCGTCACCGAGTGCGGCTTCGGTTTTGATCTCGGCGGCGAAAAATTTATCGATCTCAAATGCCGCGCCTCCGGCCTCTGGCCCGACGCCCTCGCCCTCGTCGCCACCGTCCGCGCGCTTAAGTATCAGGGCGGCGCCGCGCTCAAGGAGCTCTCCGCCGCCAACCCCGGCGCCATCCGCCGCGGCTTCGCCAATCTCCAAAAACATTTGGAGAACGCCCGCGTCTTCGGCCTCACGCCCATCGTCGTCATCAACCGTTTCCCCGCCGACACCGCCGAAGAACAGGCGCTCGTCGTCCGCCTTTGCGCCGACTTCGGCGTTCTCGCCGTCCCGAGCGATCACTTCGGCCTCGGTGGCGAAGGCGCGCTCGCCGCCGCCGCCGCGCTCGTCGCCGCCTGCGAAAAATCTCCTTCGCCCAAAGTCCCGCGGTTTGCCTACGAGCTCTCTCAGAGCGTGGAAGAAAAAATCACCGCCGTCGCGACCAGGATCTACGGCGCCGAGCGTGTCGAGTTCGGCGCCAAGGCCCGCACCGACCTAAAAACCATCGCCGAACTCGGCCTCTCGTCGCTCCCGATCTGCATCGCGAAAACCCAATACTCCTTCAGCGACCAGCCCGCGCTCCTCGGCCGCCCGAGCGGCTTCACTTTCGTCGTCCGCGAAATCGAAATTGCCGCCGGCGCCGGTTTTCTCGTCCCGATCGCCGGCGAAATCCTCCGCATGCCCGGCCTGCCGGAGGTGCCCGCCGCCGAGCATATCGATATAACCGACGACGGCGAAATCACCGGCCTGACCTGAGCGCCGCCCTGCGCTCGGTCGGGCCTTCCGTCAAAAACTCTTGGACAGCTCCAGCGTCCAGGTGCGGCCTACCACGAGTCCGCCGGTCACACTCGGGCTGTAGCCGAATTGGCCCGACGACAACGGCGGCGCGAGATTGGTGAGGTTGATCACGCCGAGGCGCACCTTCGTCTGCCGCAGCCACGGGTTGGCCCGGGCGTCGAAACGGAAGGCGAGCGAGGTGTTGAAGGAGAGCGTATCGCGCATGATATAGCGGTAGACGAAGCGGCCCTCGGTGAAGTGCTTCGCGATGTAGCCCGGCCGGCCGAGCGAATCATAGACGGCCTGCGTGACCGACGCGCTGTCCTGCGAGGCACCCGCGTAGTAAGCGCCGAGCGAGCCCGACCAGTTGGCCTTGCGCCACGACACGGTCGTTGTCCCGCGCCAGCGCGCGGCGCCGTTCGCGTTGAGATTGTTGACCGTGATCGGCGCGACGTTCGACGGCAGCGAGGTCGTGCGCGAGGCGGTGAGGTAGGCCCAGTCGGCGTTGAACGCGAGGTTGCCGATCGGCAGCGCGGGCAGGATGTAGTTGAGCCCGAGATCCCAGCCTTCGTCGTAGCTGCTCGCGAGGTTCACGAAGGGCGTGTTGTTGGAAAAAATCCGCCCGGCCACCGCCTGCGGGTTGCCGGGATTGGCGGCGTTGTAGGTCGCGTAGGTCGCGATGTCCTGCGCGGTCGGGGTGAGGCGGATCACGTCGGGATCGCCCTTGTAGGCCGCCGTGCCGCTGCCGAGGTCGATCGCACCGATCGGCCGGCCGGCCGCGAGCTGTTCGCGGACGTGGGCCAGGAGCCGCGCGGTGTCGCTGCTGTAAACCTGCGCGGAGCTGCGCTGGCCGAGAAGGTTGGAGCGGCGGATTTGCCAAAAGTCAGCCGTCACGCTCAGGCCCCTCACCCCGGGCACGTCGATCACGATGCCGCCGGTCTTGCCCTCGGATTCCGCGGCCTTCAGGCCGGGGTTGCCGCCGAAATAATTGCGCGCGATGTAGGGCCCTTCGTTGGTCACCGGGTTGCGGTAGCTGTCGATGTCGCCGGCGCCGGCCGAAATACTCCAGCGCGGGCTGGTATAGAGGGCCGCGAGGCTGGGCGCCATGAAGCCCTCGTTGTAGGAACCGCGCAGCATCACCGGACGCACGGGCCGCCAGTTCACGCCGAACTTCGGCTTCGTCGCGTCGCCGAAATCGTTGTAGTGCTCGCGCCGCACCGAGGCCGTGAGCTCGAGCGTGTGGAAGCCGGGCAGGTTGTTCTTCGGCGCGACCAAGGGCAGGACGGCCTCGGCATAGGCGCTGGTGACGTTGCGGTCGCCGCGCACATCGGGCCGCGGCGGGTGCAGGAGGAAATCGTTGTTCAACGGATCGAGCCCCGAGCTCGCGGGATTTTCGCCGCTGAAGGGCGGCCGCAGGTCTTTAAGCTCTTCGCGCCGAAACTCGCCGCCGACCGCCACATTGACATCGCCGCTCCAGAGCGAAAA
>JBDNFZ010000447.1:0-6879 GCA_041689555.1 Opitutaceae bacterium
CGCCTCGGCCGCGACCGCCTGATGCGCGCCCAATGCAAACAGCGCCACAAGGAGAACCCGGTTTGTTTGCACGATGATCGATCAAGCGTCTCAGCTCTTGATGAAAATGCCCTTCAGATTCATCTCGAGCGCCTGAGGATTGGGCTAGAAGCGGAGGCCGTCGGCCTTGCTGATCTTTCCGGCCTTGATGAGCCGGTAGATGTCCTTGTTGAAGGAAAAACTGTTGGAATCGGCGCTGCCCTCGAGGATACCCTGAAGCTTCTCAAACTGCCCCTCGAGGATGAGATTCTTGACGGTCGCATCGGCGTTCAGGATCTCGTTCGCCGGCACTCGACTGTTGCCGTCGAGCGAAGGGATGAGCTTCTGACAGACAAAACCTCGCAGCGAGCCGGCGATCTGGCGATCTGGCGACGCGCCTGCAATTGCTGCTCGGGCGGAAAGAACTCGAAAAGCCGGGTGAGCGACTGGGCGACCGTCGCCGCATGCATCGTCGAGAACACCAGATGTCCGGTCTCCGCCGCGCTGATGGCAGTCTCGAAGGTCTCCTTGTCCCGCATTTCACCGATCAGGATGATGTCGGGATTCTGCCGCAGAACCGACTTGATGGCCAACTCGAAGCTGGGCACGTCGAGACCGATTTCCCGCTGCTGGAAAAGTGATTTCTCGTCCTGAAAGGTGTATTCGATCGGGTCCTCGATGGTGACGATGTGCTTGTCGAGATTCAGATTAATCCAGTTGAGCATCGCCGCCATCGTCGAACTTTTGCCCGAACCCGTCGCGCCACAAATCAGCAAGATACCGTCTTTCGATTGTGCGAGTTTCAACAGGGACTCGGTCTGCAGCCCAAGGTCTTCAAACGTTGGCACCCGGCTCTTGATGTGCCGCATGACGACGCTCACCAAACCGCGTTGATGAAAGGCGTTGACCCGGAAGCGACCGACCCCCTCCGCCGCATAGGCAAAATCGACCTGACCGTCATCGTCCCACTTCTTTCGAAAGACCTTCGGCACGTGCTCGTCAACGAACGCCTGGGCTTCGGGGCAGGATATCGGATCCATGTCCACCGGCTTGAGCCGACCGGCCATGCGCACGTAGCCGGGCTTGTTGGACTTGATGACAATGTCGCTCGCGCCGCTTTCGACGGCGAGTCTGAGCAGGTCGTTGAAAATCTCGGTATGGATCGTGGGCTCGGGCATGGGCAAAAAAAGCGTTCGCAATCCCTAAATCGTCCTGCTGTCTCCAGCAAGGCAACTTTGCCCATTCGCCCGAAATCTTCCATGAGACCACGTCTACTCACCGGCACGATCACCGCGCTCGTCACTCCTTTTTCCGGGGGCCAGATCAACCATTCCGATTTAAAACGACTGATCGAGCATCAGATCCGCGGGGGTATCGACGGGCTTGTCCCGGTCGGAACCACCGGCGAGTCACCTACGGTCAGCCACGAGGAGCACATCGAAATCATTCGGGCGACCGTCGAGGCCGCCCGAGGGCGCGTGCCTGTAATCGCCGGCACCGGATCTAATTCCACCCATGAAGCCGTCGAGTTGACCATGCTCGCGGATGCGGCCGGCGCAGACGCGATGCTCGTGGTGGCTCCCTATTACAACAAGCCCGGCCCCGAAGGCCTTTTTCAGCACTTCTGCGCGATCGCCGATGCGACCGACAAGCCAATCATTCTGTATTCCATCCCCGGCCGCTGCGGTATCGAGATCGGGGTTCCCGTCATCGAGCGGCTGCGAAAGAGATACCCGCACGTCCGCTGGATCAAGGAGGCCGGCGGCAGCGTCGACCGGGTTGATCAAATTAAACAGGCGATGGGTGACGACATAACCGTCCTCAGCGGCGACGATTCGCTTACCCTGCCCTTCATGGCCGTCGGAGCCGAGGGAGTTATCAGCGTCGCCTCCAATCTCTATGTCCGAGAAGTCAGCCGGATGGTTCGTTGCGCCCAAGCCGGTGATTTTGCCAAGGCCCGGCAGTTACACCGTCAGCTGTATCCGATGTTCAAGGCCATCTTCATCGAGCCCAACCCCAGCCCGATCAAGTTCGCCTTGGTTCGCGCCGGAGTCATCGGTGACGCCGACGTGCGCCTGCCATTGAGTAAGATCGGTTCGGCAAATGCCAAGCTCCTGACCAAGGTGCTGGCCCGCCTTGATCGCTAGTCGTCTTCCTTTCATGCCTCTCTCTCTTTTGCTCAACGGTGCCAAAGGCCGGATGGGCGACGCCCTCACCCGTGCCGCCGGCGAATTCGGATGCTCCATCGGCGCAGCCCTCGATGCCGGAGATGACGTAGCGAAGCGCCTGCCCGCCTGTGATGTCATTATCGATTTCAGCTCCCACCAAGCCACGCGGGCCCTGCTCGAGATCGCCGTGGAACAACAGAAACCCGTGGTGATCGGGACCACCGGGCACTCGGCGGCGGAAAAGGCCGAGCTCTTGGCGGTTGCCGCACAGGTTCCCTGCGTGTGGGCGGGAAATTTTTCGGTGGGGGTTAATCTTCTCTTCGCCCTCACCCGTCGGGCAGCCGCCGTGCTCGGTGCCGACTACGACGCCGAGGTCGTCGAGATGCACCACCGCTTTAAGAAGGATGCGCCCAGCGGAACCGCCGCCCGGCTGCTTGAGATCATCTTGGAAGAACGAAAACTCACCGCTTCGGCTTTGCGCCACGGCCGGGAAGGCATCACCGGCGAGCGCTCGGCCACGGAAGTTGGGATCCATGCTCTGCGTGGCGGCGACGTCGTCGGCGACCACACCGTGATTTTCGCCGCATTGGGCGAGCGACTGGAGTTGAACCACAAAGCGAGCGACCGGGCGATTTTTGCCCGCGGCGCCCTCCGCGCCGCGCAATGGATCGTGGGCCAAAAGCCCGGCGTCTACGATATGCAGGACGTCCTTGGGCTCGGCTAACCGCGGCTATTTTGTCGCGCCATCTGGTTCATGATCACCTCCATTCACGGCCTGCTCGCCGCGGCTACACCGAATCACGCGATCATCGAGTTGAACGGTTTCGGCTACGAGGTGAACATCCCCGTCACTACTGCGGAGAAGCTGCCCTCGCCAGGGGTTGTTGTGAAGTTGCATACCCACGTGATCTATCGCGAAGACGCGCAAACGCTTTACGGCTTCGCGTCCACAACGGACCGAGATTTCTTCCGGCTCATGATCGACCATGTGACCGGAATCGGTCCAAAAAGCGCGCTCGCGATCATGAGCAAGCTTTCGGTCGAGTTGCTCGAGAGCGCGATCCGCTCCGGCGATGTCGGCCTGCTCGCGCGCTGCCCCGGACTCGGTAAGAAAACAGCCGAGCGGTTGGTGGTAGAGCTCAAGTCCAAGGTCGGCGTCACCGATCCGACCGCGCCCGTTGGATCGACTGCCGGTTCACACGCCAGCGAACCCAGCGCCCATCGCGACGCCGTCTCGGCCCTGCTTGCCCTCGGCTATCGGGCCCAGGATGCGGATGCTGCCGTCCGCCACGCCGGACTCGCGCTTGGCGCCAAGGCCTCGACCGAGGCCCTGATCAAAAAAGCGTTGAGCTGAAACGCTCGATCACCTCCGCGCCACGGCGGAAACCGTCAGCGTTGAAACTGAAACGCGGCTTTCTCGACCGGCCACTCGCTCGAGCGGCGGTTGGTGAACACGCGACCGTCGAATGGCACCGCCGTCTTGGCCTCAAACAAGAGCGTGGTGGCATCGGCCCGGGGGATGGTCGCAAACTCGACGCGGTTCATCCAGTCGAAGCGCTCGTCCCAGACCGTCGCAGAATCCGCACTGCGCTGCTTTCTGGTGAGCGCGAGGGGTTGGGTCGCGAGCACGGATTTCAGCTCCGCATTTCGCGGACTGAGCGAAACCATTGTTGGCACTTCCCGCATCAGCGCGCGGGCCCCGGCCGGGTCTTCGATCCGCACGGTCGCAATGGAAGTCGCATCCAAATTCTTGGGCGCGCTGGTGAACGAACCGTCGCCCTTGAACAAAACCACACTCAAGGCAAAACACGCTGCGGCCGCACACACACCCGAGGCGTAGGTGCCAAAGCCCCACGACGGGGACGCGGGCTCGAAAGCGACCACCTTGCCGTCGGCAGCGGCACCGGCGTGCTGTGCGGAAAGAACCACACAGGCTTTCTGCATCTGACAGTATTCCCGGTAGGTCCGATAACGTTCCGGACTCCGCCGAACCTCGGCCTCCAATCGCTTGGCGTCCTCGGCTCCGATCTCGTGATCCAGATAAAGGTTAAGAAGTTCGATAAATTCGGCGTCTTTCATTTGAAGTCCTCTCCAAGTTTGGCTTTCAGGCTGTCTCGCGCCCGGGCGATTCGACTCTTCACCGTGCCCACCGAAATGTTCAAGATGACCGCGATCTCTTCGTAGGACAGATTCTTGATATTGCGCAAGGTGAGAATCTCACGGTGTTTGGCACTGATTTTCTCCATGCCCTTGCCGATCCGGGAAACGAATTCCGCCGTGACCGCGATGTCGTCCGGCGATTCCACCTCGGCCGGGATGATGTCTGCGAGGGTCATGTCGTTGTCGGCCCCGAACGGAGCGTCAAACGAAACGGACTTGTCGCGTTTGCGGCGCCACCAATACCAGTAGCGGTTACGCGCCAGATTTGTCGCGATCTGGTAAAGCCAGGTTGAGAACGCCGAATCGCCGCGAAAATTAACGAGCCCCCGATGGGCACGGATAAAGGCATCTTGGGTGACCTCCTCAGCATCTTGTTGATTTCGCAGGAGCTGATGGACCATGGAGTAAATCCGATCCCAATAACGGGTCACCATTTCATCAAAGGCGGACTGATCGCCGTTTTTGAATCGATCCACAAGGGCGTGATCTAGGGCTACTTCTTGAGCTTTGGAGGACATGCGTTCTTGGTCCTTCTGATAGGTAAATTGATCGAAAGTTCCCACGTTTATCGGGCAAGTTTGAACTTGAGCCAATCAAGCGCAACACTCGTGAACAATGACAAATGGGCCGGGAGAAATTTCTTGCCAACGACGTCTGCCAAAACCCATTTTCCGCAGTTCCATAGGTTTTGGGCTGGTAGCTCAATGGTAGAGCAGCATCCTTTTAAGTTGTTGGTTCCGGGTTCGAATCCCGGCCAGCCCACCACCTAAGCAGTGTCGCCACTCGTGACACCGTCTGATCACATCTCCAAAAATGAAGCGATTCGTCATTGTCGAAGATCAAACCGCCATCCGCGAGATGCTGGTTGAAATCCTGCGTCTCGACAGCAATTACCAGCTAGTCGGCGAAGCCGGCGACGGTCAGACTGCAGTGCACTTGGTCTTGGATAAACAGCCCGATCTGATCGTCCTCGACGCAAAGCTGCCCGGCTTGAACGGGGTGGATATTCTTCGCAAGGTTATGAAGAAGGTCCCTCACGCCCGAGTGCTGGTTTTTTCCGGGCACGAGAATCCGGTGCTCGTCCGGGATATGCTCGAAGCCGGAGCCCACGGCTTTATCGAAAAGACCGCCGGACTCTTCGAGTTCAAGAAAGGCTTGGAAACGGTCGCCAACGGAGGGACCTATTTCGGTCCGGCCGTCGCGGCCTTGCTGCGCAATGTCGTCGCCAATCCCAAAGCCGCCAATAACGCCCCTGATTTCCTTACCGCTCGCAAACGTGAAATCCTCCAACTGGTCGCGGAAAGTCATAGCACCCGCGAAATCGCCGCGAAGCTCGGGATCAGCGCCAAGACCGTCGACAATCATCGCACCAATTTGATGCGTAAGCTCAATCTTCACGACGTTGCCAGCCTTACCCGCTATGCCCTTGAGGTCGGAATCAGCGAACACAAGAAACTCGTCTAAAATCCTTGCGGCGCCTAGGCCTTCGCCCAGAACCTCACCCAGACTCTCCCTCATCTTCCATCACATGAATCTTCTCTCGAAGCCTTTCCTGATTCTTGCGCTCGGCGCCGCTGTCCTACGCAGCGGCTGCTCCAAAAAGCCGACCCGCCCGGATCCCAGCTCTACCGTTATGGGCCCTCAGACCGGCGGCAGAATCAACCCGCAGGATATCGCCACGACCGCTGATGCAAATTCCGGGCTACAAGAACGCCTTCCGGATGGCGTGATCGACGACGGCCGCACCATTCGCGGCCTTCTCGGCGCGGTCTACTTCGAATTCGACCGTTCCGACATTTCGAAACCAGAGGAACGGGCCAAACTTCAAGCGGCTAAAGACTACCTCGATAAGCACCCCGACCAACGCCTGCTCCTCGAAGGGCACTGCGACTGGCGCGGGACCTCCGAATACAACTTGGGCCTTGGTGACCGGCGCGCCAATGCGGCGAAAAAATATCTCGGCACGATCCAGACTTCCGCCGAGAAACTTGAAACCCTTTCCAAAGGCAGCGAAGAGGGAAAAAAGGGCGGCACCGATGACGAGATGCGGAAAGACCGTCGCGTCGAACTGGTCATCATCAAGAAGCAATGATTTGTCCGGCCCGCGCCGCGATCCAAGCCCCGGTCTTCATGACCGGGGTTTTTTGTTTCCACCGCCGGCAACCCTCACTTGCCCGCCGCCAACGCCGCCAGCATCCGTTGGGTTGTCTCGATCCCCTTCTTCATCACGTCGAGATTGAAGCTCTCGTTCGGCGCGTGCAGGTTGTCCTCGGGCAGGAAGAGGCCGAACATCACGGAATCCAGGCCAGTCACCCGCTTGATGTCGGCGATGATCGGCACACTTCCTCCCTCTCGCAGATAGAGCGGCGCCCGACCCCAGATTTCCGTGATCGCCGTGTCCGCCGCTCGGAAAGCCCGCGCCAAGACCGGTGACTGATCTGGCGGAGTGTTGCTCCGTCCCGGCGGCACCACCACGTAGGGGTCGCCTTTGTGCTGGTCGATGAACCGGAGCTTCACGCCTTTCGGCAAACGC
>JBDNFZ010000448.1:0-4963 GCA_041689555.1 Opitutaceae bacterium
CGTGACGATGTATTTCAACGGCATCAAGGTCCACGCCAACCAGCGCATCAACCAAGTCTGGGGCGGGGCCAACTCCGGGATCGACGGCGGCAACGACGGCGGCAAAGGCATCACCGACACCCCCGGCGGCCTGAAACTCCAATGCGAAGGCCACGACGTGCGCTACCGCAACGTGTGGATTCAGGAAGTCGACCTCGTGCGCCCGAACACCGACTTCAAAAACTAGCCCGCGCACAGAAACCCACCGCCGCACGCAATGGATCGATTGTAGGAGCGAGCTTGCTCGCGATTCCTGTCTCCAACGGTCACGAGCAATCTCGCCTTCACCACCCGCAAACGAGGTCAACCGGCGCAGGCGTGAACAGAGGACATCGGTAACGCTTGGCAGTGGAGTTTGGATTACCCAAGCCCCCGGTTCATGACCGTGCTTGGATCGTCAACGACGGCGCTCGCCCGGCCGCTCGGCCCTTCTGGCAAGAGTCAACCCATGGCCCCTTTTTTAGCCCTTACCCCTCTCAAACCCGATCCAGCGGCGACCGCACCCCCATCCCCGGCTTCGCCATCACGTGGGTATAGATCTGCGTCGTCGCCACGCTCTCGTGCCCGAGCAGATCCTGCAACGTGCGGATATCCGTCCCGCCCTCCAGCAAGTGCGTCGCAAACGAATGCCTCAGCACGTGCGGCGTCACCCGCTTGTCCAGCCCCGCCCGCTCCGCCGCCCACCGCACATTGTTCTGAAACGTGCTGTCGATCACGTGGTGCCGCCGCCGCACCTTCGTCGCCGGATCGACACTCGTCTCCCGCGACGGAAACACCCACTGCCAGTTCCACCGCTCCCCCGCCTTCGGATACTTCCGGTCGAGACCCTCCGGCAACCACACCCCCGCCAACCCCGCCGCCCGATCCTCCGCGTAGAGCGATTTCAGCCGCGCCAGATGCTCCGCCAGTGCCCCGACCAACGCCTCCGGCAGCACCGTCACCCGGTCCTTGTCGCCCTTGCCCCCCGCCACCTTGATCCGTCCCCGCTCCATATCCAGATGCTGCACCCGCAGCCGCAGGAGCTCCATCAGCCGCAGCCCGCTCCCATACATCAGCTCCGCCATCAGCCGCGGCGTCCCCTCCAGCTCCGCAAACAACCGCCGACACTCCTGCCGGCTCAGCACCGTCGGCATCCGTTCCCGCGGCGCCGCCCGGCGAAACGCGATCTTCCCCAAATGCCGGTGCAACCCCTCCTGCAGGAAAAACACCACCGCGTTCAACGCCTGCTTCTGCGTCGAGGGACTCGCCCGCCGCGTCACCGCCAACTCCGTGAGAAACGCCCCCACGTCCGCCGCCTCCGCCGCATACGGTGACCTCGGCCGAAGAAACTCCGCAAACCGCGCCGCCCATTCCCGATACGTCTGCTCCGTGCGCCACAGAAATCCCCGCGCCCGCACCGCCGCGATCAGATCGCGCTCCCAATCCGCCCCGCCCTGATCGGCCCTCGCCGCCGGCGGCACCCCACTGCGTAGGCCGCGAGCTCGCTCGCGCTCCGGGAGCGCGGGCGGCCCGCCCGCCACCCGCGCCTCGCTTCCCGCCCCGCCACCCTCCTCCGAAATCCCAGATTCCCGATTAAAGATTTCAGATTTTAGATTCCCGATTCCCGATTTCCGCTCTCCGGCTCCGCCCTCCCGCTCCGAGATCCCAGATTCCCGATTAACGATTCCAGATTTTAGATTCCCAATTCCCGATTTCCGCTCCCCGGCTCCGCCCTCCCGCTCCGAAATCCCAGATTCCCGATTAACGATTCCAGATTCTAGATTCCCGATTCCCGATTTCCGATCTCCCTCCACCGCCGCCCCCGTCACCTGCCCCTCCCAGGCCGCCGCATTTTCCTCCCGCTTCGCCGTCAGATAAAACCACTTCAACCCCTCGCGCGCCGCCGGATCGCGCACCGAGGCGAGATGCTCCCGGATCAACGCCACCGTCGCCGGCGCGTGCCGCTCCTTGCACACCCTGAGCAACGCCAGGATGGACCGCCGGTGCCGCTCCCGCACCTCCGGCGCGAGGGCGGCGCGTGCCAGCGCCTCTTTCCAACCGGGAAAATTGATCGCTCGGCGCTCGTCGGCAGCTGCGGATGGGGGCATGACTCCAACTAAGGCTTTCCCGAGCCGTCATTGCAATTTTCAATTACCTTACGCTTAAAACAAAACCCTTGCCAGCCCGCCCATTGAGCCATTCGCTCCGCCCATGTTTCCCCTCCCAGTAAGGCAACCGGGTAAGGCCGAATAACACTGTTAGCCAAAAAACCCGAAAAGCACCCATATGAATCCAATAATACTATCGCGCATCACAGCCGCAATTTGCTTTGCGTTGATTGCAGCCACCGCAAATGCGGTGACTCTCGCGGAACTCAAGGAGAAGCTGAAATTCGAGAATCAACCTCTCATTCTAAGCTATACGATCCAAAGTAATTCCGCCTACGTTCAGTTGAATCCACGCATGTGGAATCAGTTTTCGGCCAGCCAGCAGAGGCAGCTGTGCGATCAGTTTGTAGCCTCAAATTTCGTCGCGGACATGAAGCTACTGAATGCTTGGTTCCGTGTCGGCGCTACTGACATTGGTCACATCAAGCCCGGACTCGGCGGCTTTTCTTGGGTGCCCGCGAAGTGACCATGAAGCGCATATTCATGTTAGTGACCACTGCTCTCATCATGCATACCTCCCATGCCGCTGAATCCACCGCGTTCCAGAAGCTGCAAGGTTTCCTCGCTTCTAAGTCTTTTTCTGCGACCGATGCCGGAAATAAAATTTCGGAAAAGATTTCGATCGAGCAGAAAGGAAGTGCGATTGTCTTCCATCAGGTTCTCGGCTCTTCAGGTTCCGAAGGCAGCGTAGATGTCGAGATGGACTGGACGCTGACGGCCTCGCTTTTACTCGGAGCAAAGAAAGAAAAGCATGAGTTTTCCGACGCGACTGTTAAGATTAGTTTGGTATCGGAAAGCGGCGCCGAGATTTTCCCGTTTTCAAGTGTCACGCGTATGAAGACCAGAGATGGGCGCTCTGCCACAGAGCGCGACTCTGGAAAAAGCGATAAGGTCGGAATCAGTTTCTCAAGCCAGAAGGAAGCTTCGGAATTCATAGTGCTTTATGAGGCGTTCATCACAGAGCTCAAAAAGGGCTAACCAGTCAGTCGAGCCAACGATCCTGACTGTCACGGATCGTGCTCCGAGCAGCACGCTCCGCGCCAGCCAGGATCGCGGCTCACTTTGAACGATGGGCGAAATAGCAAAGATCCTCCTCAGGTGCGGCGCCGGCTTCGCAGTCGGTTGGGTGATCTACATGGTCGCGATGGTTCTGACGGTGTATGACGGTGGACTGTCGCTCATTTTCCAGCCGATCATGGCAGGCATTTTCAGTGGTGTCTTCGTTGTCGGCGCGCTCCTTGTAGGCTTACCCCTGCGTGCTCCGAAGATTAAAGAGGTTTGGTCTCATGCGGGTTGGTGGACATTGCTTCTTAGTTTTTGCGCAATTGGCGTGATGATCTTCCACGCGCAGCTCGGACTTCAGACCGAGCTGGTCGATCCGGAAACCAAAGAGAAGATTAAGACCATGCTTCCGGTGGCGGCACTCATCTGCTACTTCTTGTCTCTCTTTCCCATCGTGAATCTGCCCTCAAAAAAGAGGCCCATCCAGAGCGCTACAGACAACTCCGGGGCTGCGCCCCGTCGTGTCTGACCGCAGTCGTTCGGACTCCAACCGTCGCCAACGAGCCTGATTCAAAAGAAGAAAGAAAAGATGCTGCCGACTTCGACTCGTCCCGCGGGTTTTGGGTTCGGAACCCGAGGCCGTCCGCCGCCTCATCCGGCAAAAGGGCCGTCCGCTGCGGCGACATCGCCGTCCGCGTTTCCGAACCAGACGCCCGAGCCAACGAGCGGGACGGGGCCGTTTTTCCCATGAGCCCACCGCGCTCGACACCCCGCCGTTCTTCCAAGCACCGGCTTCACGCTCGCCCGCTCGCGGCTCATCTCTAACGTTCGGCAGACATTCCTTTCTTCATCCTAGTATCTCAATGAAACGAACCCCAATTATCGCAGCCCTTGCATTGTTTGCTCTTTGCGGCTGCGCCACTTCTTCGCCCGTCCAGCGCTACAGCGAAAGTGTATCGGGGTTCAGCGAGCCGCCTCAGCTGGTTTCGCACAATTATCCGGCTATGGACATTTACCGTATTTATCATCGTGCAGCGACCGGTTTCGTATCGATTCAATCCATTCGGGAGGCTGCTGAGCAGCGAGCGACTGAGTTCGCTGGGCGGCAAGGTAAGTCTTTCACCGTTTTGGGAGAGAGGATTTCCCAACCGCCGTATATTCTCGGAAATTTTCCACGTATCGAGATTGTATTCGCGTTAATAGACAAGAAGAACGAAGCGGCCTCTTCTTCGACCACTCGGGATAAGTATGCAGACCTAGAGCGACTGAAGAAGCTATTCGACAGCGGGGTCCTTACGAAGGATGAGTTTGAAGCCGAGAAGGCGAAAATCCTGAAATGAAGACGCCGAACTCTGAGCGTTCTGATTCGCCGTAGCGCGAATCGGGACGCGGGTTGAACAAGCCCGGGGATAACCGGAGGCACAGCGGGCCGAGAAGGCTTATGCGCTTTGTGTTGGGCGCGGGACTGCGGCGGGCGGAAAGGCCAACCCGGATGAAGCGCGCCGGCGGTGCGCCGGGTGGCGAGGAGCCGGCGTTGCCGACGTTTCGCCGACGACGCCGCAGCGTTGGCGTCGCCCCAGCGAGTGTCGGCGCGGTTTTCCTCGCAGAGTGACACAGCTCCCGCCCGCGACGCGTATCACGCGCCGCCGCTCGTCCGGCCAAAATCGTGGGCCCACGCTCGTCATGCCGATACCGCGCACCACGGCGGCGCCCGCGCCTGCCGCGGCAGCGCACCGACGCGCACGAGCGTGAAGCGCGCGCAGTGCGGGCATTGC
>JBDNFZ010000449.1:0-9470 GCA_041689555.1 Opitutaceae bacterium
TGCAGCAGACCGGCCGCGGCAAAGGCGACGCCGTCCGCCTCGGCTTCGCCGCCGCCACCAGCGAAATCCTCATGATTCTCGACGCCGACCTCACCATGCCCCCCGAAGAGCTGCCTAAATTTTATGAAGTTCTCGCCACCGGCCGCGCCGAGTTCGCCAACGGCGTCCGCCTCGTTTATCCCATGGATGAAAAGGCCATGCAGTTCCTCAACCTCTGCGCCAACAAAACCTTCGGCATCATCTTTACCTGGCTCCTCGGCCAACCCGTGAAAGACACCCTCTGCGGCACCAAGGTGCTCTCGCGCGCCCACTACGAAGCCATCGCCGCCAACCGCGCCTATTTCGGCGACTTCGATCCCTTCGGCGACTTCGACCTCCTCTTCGGCGCGGCCAAGCTGAACCTCAAGATCGCCGACGTCCCCATCCGCTACCGCGAGCGCACCTATGGAACGACAAATATCCAACGCTGGAGCCATGGCTGGCTGTTGCTGAGAATGGTCGTCTTTGCGGCGAGAAAGTTGAAATTCATATGATTTCAGTCGGCTTGATGAATCGATTGCTGAACCGGGTTGTTTGATGGCTGCGGGATTGATAATGACAAAACAACCGAGACGAGGTCGGCGGGCGTCCGCGCGAGGTGGCGAGGACGGGCGTAATCTCGACGACCGCATTGAGTCCGGGCCCCGGGGGCCCGGCAAGAGATTGCAACTTTTTGACTTGCGCGGGGGCAGCCGAAAAAGAGTCCTGAAGGACTTCAATACATGAAAAAGATCCTCGTCACCGGTGGAACTGGCTACAAAGGCTGCGTCCTCGTCCCCAAATTGCTCAACGCCGGCTACGACGTTGTGGTTTATGATCTGATGCTTTTCGGATCGGACGGCCTGCCCAAGCACCCGAAACTCGAGGTCCTCAAGGCCGATATCCGCGACATTCTGGCATTCTCCAAAGCCTGCGCGGGCGTCGACACGGTCATCCATATGGCCTGCATTTCGAACGACCCGAGCTTCGAACTCGACGAGTCGCTCAGCCGCACAATCAACTACGACTGCTTTGAGCCCATGGTCATCGCCGCCAAATCGGCAGGCGTGAAGCGCTTCGTCTACGTTTCCAGCAGTTCCGTATACGGCGTCAGCGAGGCTCCCGATGTCACTGAGGATCATCCGCTGGTCCCTCTCACGCTTTATAACAAATACAAAGGCATGTGCGAGCCGTTGCTGTTTAAGCACCAGTCTCCCGAGTTCGTCTGCGTCACGCTGCGCCCCGCCACCGTCTGCGGCTACTCACCGCGCATGCGCTTCGACCTCACGATCAACATCCTCACCAACCACGCCTACAACAAGGGCGTGATCACCGTCTTCGGCGGCGCCCAAAAGCGCCCCAACATCCACGTCGACGATGTCACCGAGCTTTACGTCAACATGATCGAATATCCCGCGGCGAAGGTTGCCGGCGAGATCTTCAACGTCGGCTACGAGAATTTCACCGTCTCGCAGCTCGCCGAGTTCGTGAAGACCACCGTCGAGAAGGAATTCCCGGCCAAGGCACCGATCACTATCACAACCACGCCCTCGAACGACAACCGCTCTTACCACGTTTCTTCCCGCAAGATCTTCGAGAAGCTCGGCTGGAAGCCCAAGCGCAACATCGAGGACGCCGTGCACGACCTATGCGCCGCTTTCAAGGACGGTCGCTTCGGCAAGGACACCATGTCCAACGAGTCCTTTGTGAACGTTAAGGTCGTCAAGGGGCTCGGCCTCAAATGAGCCGGAAGCGTCTGGCCATCGTCACCGGCGGCGCCGGTTTCATCGGCGGCCACATGGTCGACCTTCTCGTTGCCGAAGGTTTCCGCGTGCGCGTCATCGACAATCTCGTCGGCGGCCGCTTGCAGAACCTGGAGCACCACAAGGACAACGCCGACGTCTCCGTCGACACGCGCGACATCCGCATGCTCGCGCCGGATGATGCTTTCTGGGCCGGCGCCGACTACGTGTTCCATTTCGCCGGTATCGGCGACATCGTGCCCTCCATCGACCGCCCGATCGACTACATGTCGGCCAACGTCATGGGCACCGTCCACGCGCTTGAGGGTGCCCGTTTCGCCAAGGTGAAGAAGTTCGTCTACGCCGCTTCGTCGTCCTGCTACGGCATGACGGAGGAGCTGCCGACCACCGAGTCCGCCAAGATCCGTCCCGAGTATCCCTACGCGCTCAGCAAATATCAGGGCGAGCAGGCCGTGCTGCATTGGGGCGATATCTACAAGCTTCCGGTCAACGTCATCCGCATCTTCAACGCCTACGGCACGCGCTCGAAAACCTCCGGCGCCTACGGCGCGGTCTTCGGTGTGTTTCTCGCGCAGAAGCTCGCCCACAAACCTTTCACCGTCGTCGGCGACGGCACGCAGCGCCGCGATTTTCTCTTTGTCACCGACGTTGCCCGCGCCTTCTACCTCGCGGCTACGACCGACAAGGTTAACGAGATCTACAACCTCGGGGCCGGCAACCCGCAGACGGTCAACCGTCTCGTCGAGCTCCTTGGCGGCGGCGAAGTCATCCGCCTGCCCAAGCGCCCCGGCGAGCCCGAATGCACCTGGGCCGACATCTCCAAGATCACCCGCGAACTCGGCTGGAAACAGCAGGTGTCCATCGAGGCCGGCGTCGCGCAGATGCTCGCGCAGATCGACTACTGGCGCAACGCCCCTGTCTGGGATCCCGCTTCCATCGAGAAAGCCACCAAGAACTGGTTCGATTTCCTAGAAACCAAGGACAAGCCATGACCGGACTCACCCCCGCCGAACGCGCCACCTACGACCGCAAGATCAAGACGCGCGAGCAACTCCGGGCCATCCTCGGGCCCTTCCCGCGCGCGAAGAAGGTCATCATGTGCCACGGCACGTTCGACCTCGTCCACCCCGGACACATCCGCCACCTGATCTACGCCAAGAGCAAGGCCGACATCCTCGTGACCTCGCTCACGTCGGACCAGCACATCGCCAAGGCCAACTTCCGGCCCTTCGTGCCGCAACTCCTCCGCGCCATGAACCTCGCGGCGCTTGAGATCGTGGACTACGTCGTCATCGACGACAACCCGACCCCGATCGAGAACCTGAAGCTTATCCAGCCGGATTACTTCGCCAAGGGCTACGAATACAACAAGGGCGGCGGCATGCACCCCAAGACCAGGGAAGAGCACGACGCACTCGCCTCCTACGGCGGTGAGATTCTCTTCACCCCCGGCGACATCGTTTATTCCTCCTCTCACATCATCGAGAACGAGCCGCCGAATCTCGCCGCCGACAAGCTCCACATGCTCATGGCGGCGGAAAACGTGACCTTCGCCGATCTCCATAAGGCGATCGACTCTTTCCACGGGGTGAAGGTCCATGTCGTCGGAGATACCATCGTCGACTCCTACACCTACTGCACGCTGATCGGCGGCAACACCAAGACCCCCACTTTCTCCCTCAAATTTGAAGAGCAGATCGACTTCGTCGGCGGTGCCGGTGTCGTCGCCAAACATATGAAGATGGCCGGTGCGGACGTGAAATTCACGACCGTCCTCGGCGACGACGCGCTCAAGGATTTTGTCGTCAAGGATCTTTCAAGCTATGGCGTGCGCTGCGACGCCTTCATCGACCGCACACGCCCCACGACGCAAAAGAACCTCTTCACGACCGGCGGCTACCGCATGCTCAAGGTCGACAAGCTCGATAACCGCCCGATCTCCGAGCGCGTCGTCGAACACTTCACCGACTCGATCAAGGCCGGCGGTTCCGACGCGATCATCTTCAGCGATTTCCGCCACGGTATCTTCACGCCCCAGACGATTCCGGTGCTCACCGCCGCCATGCCTGTCGGCCCCCTCCGCATCGCCGACAGCCAGGTCGCCAGCCGCTGGGGCAACATCCTTGAGTTCCAAGGCTTCGATCTCATCACGCCTAACGAGCGCGAGGCCCGCTTCGCCCTCGGCGACCAAGACTCCACCATCCGCCCGCTCGCCCTCGAGCTCTATAAGCGCGCCAACTGCAAATACCTCATTCTGAAAATGGGCGAGCGCGGCCTTATCACTTACCGCGCCCCGGATCCGGAAGTCCGCTCCTTCTTTACCGTTGATCCGTTCACCGACAAGGTCGTCGATGCGGTCGGCGCCGGAGACGCGCTGCTGTCCTACGCCACCCTTTCGTTGCGCGCGACCGGCAATCCCGTCATCGCGTCCATCCTCGGCACCATCGCGGCCTGCCTCGCGTGCGAACGCGATGGCAACACCCCGATCGATCCGGCCGACGTTCGCAAGCGCCTCCATCACGTCGAAAAGCTGGTCCGCTACGAATGAGAGTCATCGTCGTAGGCTTGGGCATCCAAGGCCGCAAGCGCCTGACGGTGGCCGGGCCCGAAGCCGTGGCCACGGTCGATCCCTTTGCGCCCAACGCCAAGTTCAAACGCGTCGAAGACGTCCCGCTTGATTCCTACGACGCAGCGCTCGTCTGCACGCCGGACCAGGCCAAGCTCCCGATCCTCGAGCACCTGCTGAAAAACGGAAAACACCTGCTCGTCGAGAAACCCGTCATCGCCCCGACCGGCGAACCGCTGCGGAAGCTGAAAGCCCTCGCCGAAAAACACCGCACCGTCTGCTACACCGCCTACAACCATCGCTTCGAGCCGCACATGGTGCGCCTCAAGCAGGTGATCGACTCCGGGGAGCTCGGCCAAGTTTACCTCGCCAAGTTTCTCTACGGCAACGGCACGGCTCGCGATGTCCGCAACTCCGACTGGCGCGATCGGGACATGGGCGTCTTCCCCGACCTCGGCTCACACCTGCTCGACTGGACGCTCTTTTTGTTCGGCACGCCGACCGCGGCACCGGTCGTCTCGGCGGCCCACCGTTTCGAAAACCGCGCCTACGACCACTTTCGCTTCGGCTTCGCCGGTAAGCCTTCGCTCGATTTCGAGATGACGCTGCTTTCGTGGCGAAACACGTTCCGCTGCGATGTCTTCGCGGAAAAAGGCAGCGCGCACATCGACTGTCTCTGCAAGTGGGGCCCGAGCTTCTTCACGCTGCGGAAACGTATCCTGCCGAGCGGCCGCCCTACCGAAGAGGTCGAGCGCCTCGAATGCCCCGATCCCACGTGGGTCGCGGAATACGCTCATTTCAAGAAACTCTGCGCGCAGCCGGCGCACAATCTCGACAACGACATCTGGATCAATGACGTCTTCAACCGGGTGCGCACCGATCTCAACCTGCCCGCACCCCGCGCCTGACGCCATGCTTCAACACACCCACCTCGCCCCCCAGCGTCCCGCCCGCGCCGTCGTGCTCGGTGCCGGCGGCTTCATCGGCGGCGCTATCCTCCGTCGGCTCCAGCGCGAGTCTATCCCGACGCTTGCGCTCGGCCGCCCGGCTTTCGATATGTTGACCCCCGGGGCCGCCGACCAACTCGCCGCCGCGCTGCAACCGACCGACACGCTGATTTTCGTGTCGGCCAAAGCTCCGGTGAAGAACCCGGCCATGCTGCTGGAAAATCTCCGCATGGCCGAAGCCGTGTGTGCTGCGCTCGTTCGTTCACCGGTCGGCCACCTCGTCTACATCGGCTCCGACGCCGTTTACAAAGACAGCCCCGGCCCGCTCAGCGAGGCCTCCTGCGCCGAGCCCGCCAGCCTGCACGGCGTCATGCACCTCGCCCGCGAGGTCATGCTGCGCTCGGTTCACACCGGCCCGCTCGCGTTGATCCGCCCTACCCTCGTCCACGGTTTGGACGACCCGCACAACGGCTATGGCCCGAACCGATTCCGCCGCCTCGCCGCCGCGGGCAAAGAAATCGTCCTCTTCGGTGACGGCGAAGAACGCCGTGACCACGTCGCGGTCGAGGACATCGCCGAACTTACGCTCCGTATCGCCCGGCACGTGAGCAGCGGAATCGTCAACGCCACCTCCGGAGAAGTCGTCTCGTTCCGCACCCTCGCCGAGTTCTGCGCCGCGCAATTTCCGACTCGCTCCGCCATCAAAGGATCGCCGCGCTCGGGCCCGATGCCGCACGACGGCTACCGCCCCTTCGCGCCCTCCGCCGCGCTTGCCGCCTTTCCGGACTTCCGCTTCACTGCATGGCGTGACGGTCTCGCGCGCGCCTGCGCCGCCACGAACTCCACCTGAGCCATGATCGGCTTCATCGGACTCTCCCACCTCGGTCTCAACTACAGCCTCGCCACCGCCGCGAAGGGGTTCGACGTCGTCGCCTACGAGCCCGACCCCACACTTGTCGCCCGCTGCACCGCCGGCGACTTCCCGATCGAGGAACCCGGTTTCAAGGAACTCTTCGCCTCCCACCGCGCCCGTCTGCATTACACCGCCGACGCTACGGAGCTGGCGCAATGCGATCTCGTCTTCTATGCCCTCGACATCCGCACCAACGACCGGAACGAGAGCGACACCGGTCCGCTGACGCAGCTCATCCACTCCACCGCGCCCGCGCTCGCCGCCGGCGCCACCGTCGTGCTGCTCAGCCAAGTCTCACCCGGTTACACGCGCCAACTGATCGCCGATCTCATCAGGCGCCCGGAGGTGCAAGCTCGCGCCTTTTATTACCAAGTTGAGACCCTCATTTTCGGTGCCGCAGTGCAGCGAGCGATGGAACCCGAACGCTACATTGTCGGTGCCGCCGAGCCCAACGCCCCCGTGCCCGCGCGTTTCGCAGAGTGGCACGCCGCGTTCAAGTGTCCCGTGCTCATCATGCGTTTTGAGAGCGCCGAGTTGGCCAAGATCGCCATCAACTTCTTTCTCGTCTCCACGGTCACCACCACGAACACCTTGGCCGAAGTCTGCGAAGCCATCGGCGCCGATTGGTCCGAAATCGCCCCGGCTCTGCGGCTCGATAAACGCATCGGTCCATACGCCTACCTCAAGCCCGGCCTCGGGATCTCCGGCGGCAACCTCGAACGCGATTTGGTCACGGTGCAGGGGATCTCCGCCAAAAACGATTTGGAAACGGGAATCGTCGGTGCCTGGCAGAAAAACAGCACGTATCGCAAAGCCTGGGCTTTGCGGACGCTGCAACGAGAAGGACTCAACGACTCGGCGTCGTTGCGCCTCGCCGTGTGGGGTATCGCTTACAAGCAAGACACGCATTCCATCAAGAACTCAGCCTCGGTTGAGCTTCTGCGATCGCAGACTCGCACCCGTATTCAAGCTTACGACCCCGCCGCCAAAATCGATCCCGCGATCTTCCCCAATATCAGCCAGCACGGCACCGCTCTCGACGCACTCGATCAGGCCGATGCTTTGGTCATAATGACCCCTTGGAAGGAATTCGCCATGGTGGCACCGGCCCAGATTCGCACTCGGCTCCGCGGCGGCATTATCATCGATCCTCATGGTGTTTTGGACCGGCATGCCTGTTCGGCCTTGGGCCTTCGTGTCCTCCAACTCGGCTGCGCCTGACAGACCCCCACCGTGTTGACCCATCTGTTTAACGAATCGTCGTTGTTATCCCGAGTCGTGTTGTTGGGAGCGAATGGGTTTGTGCCCCGCGCACTGAGGATACGGTTAAAAACCGGGGGAATTCCGCATCTTGTCATCGGCAGCAATGACGTGGACCTCGTTGACTCTGCCTCGCCAGCACGGCTGGTAGCACAGCTCAAAGCGGACGATGTGCTCGTGATGTGCGCTGCGCTTACCCCGGAAAAAGGGCGGGATCCCGCCACCCTCGCGAAGAACCTGCGGATGGCGGAGCACGTGGCTCTCGCGCTTAGCCGTCAACGATGCGCGCACATCATCTATTTTAGCTCCGACGCCGTCTATGGTTCCGCTCCTTCACCTGTAAGCGAGGCCACCCCAGCCGCTCCGTCTGACCTCTACGGCGTCATGCACCTTGCGCGGGAACTCATCATGATCCAATCCGCGCAAACCGCAGGGATTCCCTTTTGCGTGCTGCGCCCCTGCGCGATCTACGGCGCGGGCGATACGCACAATAGCTACGGACCAAATCGATTTGTCCGGAGTGCCGTCGCGGACCGCAAAATTCGGATTTTTGGCGTCGGCGAGGAAACCCGGGATCACGTTTACATCGACGACGTGACGAAACTCACCTTGGACATCATCGCGCGCCGGAGCACCGGCACATTGAATCTCGTGAGCGGACAGCCCACAACCTTTGCGGCGTTGGCCGTGGAAATCGGCCGGATCCTCCAAAGCGAAGTTCCAATCGAAGCGACGGCCCGCACCGGCGAACCTACGCACCGGTGGTTTGATGAGTCGGCCCTTCGCCACGCATTCCCCGCCCATCGTTCAACGACGCTTTCAGCCGGGCTCGCTGCCATGATCGCAAGCTCTACCCCTGCGCAATGAGCATCCAAGCCCCCCATGCATTTCGGTTGGGGCTTAACCGATACCGAAAAACGCCGTGTCCCGCTCGAACGAGACCAATCTCGCTGCTCACATTCACCACGGCATGAGCTCTCCAGACGACAGCGAGACCTCAAAAATCTCAGGACTACTGACCCGACTGCGCGCCAAACCCCAGGTGCGTTGGCTGGCCGCCGGGGTAGCGTTCATGGGCGTCACAAGCCTCGTGCTTTTTCTCTTGGTAGACTTGGCGGGCATCAGCGTGCTCGTGAGCACACTTGTAACCTTGGAAATCTGCACAATCTTGCGCTTTTTTGTTAATGAATGGTGGGTATTTGGCAGCCGCGTTTTCAGCTGGCGGCGCATCGCGCAGTATCACGTCGCCAACGCCGGAGCCTCGTTGATCTGGTGGCTCGCGACCAACGTGCTCAGCCATTCTGGAGTTCACCACATCTTGGCCGCTATCTTGGCCGTGGGCTTTTCAACCGGATTCAGCTTCGCCTCGAATTTCTTCTGGATTTGGCATAAAAAACATCCGCCTTCAACCCCATGACGCCCCCGAAATCCACCGTCTGCGGCGTCATTGTTTTACGTGCTGACGGCGCGGCGCTTCTTCAGCACCGGGACGACATCCCCACCATCAATGATCCGGGACTTTGGGTGATTCCCGGCGGCCATGTTGAACCCGGTGAAACTCCCGTCGAAAACGCCGTTCGCGAGGTCGAGGAAGAAACTTGCTACCGCAGCGCCCGCCCACGTCCGCTGGCGGACTTCCACGGCAACGAGCTCGGCTACACGGGCGATTTTCGCATGATTTTTTTCTGGGATAACTACGATGGCGTTCAGCCCATCGAATGCCGCGAGGGCCAGGCCGCCGCTTTCGTCCGGCGCGAAGCCGCCGCCACCCTCCCCCACAGAGACTACCTCACCCAAATCTGGGACTTGGCCTTGGCTGCACGCGAAGCTTGCCAGCGTGTTTAGCCCCGGTTCCTCTCAACCTTTTCCGCCCTCTTCTCATGGACCTCAGTCACCGCACCATCACTCAAATCGGCCGCTACCGCGATGTGAACCTCACCGGCGTTGCACCCGATACCTTGTTGCAGCTTTATCGGCAAATGCTGCGCCTGCGTCGCACCGAA
>JBDNFZ010000450.1:0-3691 GCA_041689555.1 Opitutaceae bacterium
TATCATGCTTTTCAGGTCTTACCCCAGAGCTCCTGAATTCCGTATCAGTCATTCAGCGCCTGCCTAAAATTGCTTTGTTACCTCTCGCTCAATTTCTGCGCAGATTTTCACAGGGAATGTAACCCAATAGGTTACATTGTGGTTCGCGCAAATTCCCGCTGGAAAGTAACGGAGTGATACTAAGTGAGCTGCGCGCGGATCCGCGCGATCAGGTCGGCATTCTCCCCGCCGGTCAGGAGCACTTTGGGTTCCGGCATCATCACGAACGGCGCGCCCCACGACGGGCCGTCGCGGTATTTGGGCACGAGGTGGAAGTGGAGGTGCGGCAACTTGTCGGAGTAGGCGCCGTAGTTGATCTTGGCCGGGCCGAACGCCGCTTGCATCGCGCGGGCGGCTTGGGCGACGTCCTGCATGAAGAGCGCGAGTTCGGCGGCGGGCAGCTCGAAGAGTTCGTTGACGTGATCGCGATAGGCGACGACGCAGCGACCGCGGCAGGTCTGCTCTTTGAAGAGGTAGAGCGTGGAAACCTGAAGCGGCGCGATCTCGACCATGAGGTCGTGCAGTCGCTGGTCTTTGCGGCAGTAGAGGCAGTCGGGGAGATCGGGGGTATTCATGATGGCGGAGTCGCACTCTGCCGCGAATTTTACGGAGCGCGCAAGGGCGAGTTGGAGGTGGACGAAGGGACGACCGCGGTTTTCGCTCCGGTCCTCCCATGAAATTTACCCCTTGGACGATGGCTGCGATTTTGAGCATGGCGTTGGCGTGCGCGCAGCCGGCGGCGACGGGCCCGGTGCCGGTCGAGCGCGCGGGCTACCTCGCCGAGCTGTGTGCGGCGGCGCGCGTCGAGTGGCCGAAGAACCGCGCGGTGCGGCTGGTGTTCCACGGCCACAGTGTGCCGGCGGGATACTTCAACACCCCGGTCGTCAACTCCCTCGGGGCCTACCCGCACTTGCTGCACGTGCGGCTGGCGGAGCGCTTTCCCTGCGCGTTGTTCAACGTCGTGGTCACCGCGATCGGCGGCGAGGATTCGGAAAAGGGCGCGGAGCGCTTCCAGCGCGACGTGCTCGGCCTGCGGCCCTACCTGGTGACGATCGACTACGGGCTCAATGATCGCGGCATGGGCTTGGAGCGCGCGGCCAAAGCGTGGCGCACCATGATCGAGCAGGCCAAGGCGGCCGGCGTGAAGGTGATCCTGCTGACGCCCACGCCCGATATGCGCGTGGCTTGGGCCGATCCGGTCGTCTCTCTGGCGCAACACGCGGACCAAATCCGGTCGCTGGCGAGGGAGTATCAGCTCGGGCTCGTGGATAGCTTTGCCCTTTTCAAGGACTACGCGGAGCGGGGCGGAAAAGTGCCGGCGCTGATGTCGGTGCCGAACCACCCCAACGAACGGGGCCACGCGCTGGTCGCGGATGCGCTCCTCGCCTGGTTTCCGTGAAGCGTCGCGTCAGTCTGCGGCGGGCGAGCCGGCGAGCGTGAGGAGGGCCTTGAGCTCGTCCGGCGCGGTGAGCGAGGTTTTGGCGACGAAACCCCGGGCATGCGCGAAGTGGACCCCGGGCGCTTGGGCGATGCGGGTGAAATCGAGCCGCGGGTTATCTTGAAAACGAGACAGGCCGTAACCCGCGCTCCGGCGATCGGGCACGACGGTGCCGACCACGGCGGAGGCGAGGCCGTTGACTTGAAGATAGCGATCAACGCCCAGCGAAGGGTCCTCGGGGAGCGGATCGGTGCGGGGCAAGAAGAGGATCTTTGCCGGGGTGCCGCTGAGATCGAGCGACCAGATTTCGGCGTGGACCGCGATGAAATCGAGGCGGGCGCGGAGGGTGCGCACGTAGTCAAGCAAGTCTTCGCCGATCATGCGCAGCACGGTCCAGAGCGGTTCGCCGGGGTCGAGGCGGGGCGCGAGGGCGAAGCGGCGGAGGAGAGTGATGTCGATCGGCGAATTGAGCTTCGGCAGGGTATCGCGGTCGACGCCGAGAAACGCGGCGGTGGCGATCGGACCGCGGCAATCGAACCACTCGGCGGGCTCGAGCCATTCGCAGAACCGGCGGGCGTCGGTGTAAAGCCCGAGGTGCTGGAGGACGAGGGAGAGGGAGCAAGTGGGCGGTTGGTCGCGAGGGAGCTGGTGATGGTCGAAATTGTTCAGGGCGGGCTCGTGGCGGTGGCCCACGTCCACGACGGCGACCGCGGGATCTGCGAGGTCCGCAGCCGCGGGCTCGCGGCGCACGATGGGCACCGGATAGAGGGCGAGGAGGACGCTGCACGCCAGCAACTCGTCTTTATGCGCGCTGCCGGGATGGGTGAGAATGGTGGTGACGGTGGTCATGAAGAAGGGCTGCGGGAAGCGGCGAGCCGACCACGACGGAGTGCGGTCGCATCGTTGGCGACGCCAATCTACAGACCAATCTCCTCCTCGAGTTTGGAGCGCGGTCAAACTTGGCTCGGGCGGTGCCGTCAGAACAGCGTGCCTTGCGCGGGCCGGGACGGTGCGTCGGGAGCGGGGCGGGCTTTTCGCAACGCCGTTTGCAACGGGCATCTCGCGATATCGACCGCGCGGCCTTCGCGGTAGAGCCGGAGCAGTTGGTGCGAACGTTGCGCGAGCAGGCGACGCACCTCACGCCGGCGGCCTTTGATCAGCGGGATGCGCATGTGATCGTAGGCGGTCGTCTGATGGCGGAGCCACGCGATGGTCGCCGCCTCGGCGCGCTCTTCGATGGGAATGCGCTCCGTGCGCGCGACGGTGCCGCTGCCCACCGGCGTGGCGTGCGCCGCGATGAGCCGGGCGAGGAGTCCGGCGTCGGCCAGATAGCTCGGGTGAAACCCGAGGAAGCTCCCCACCTGGCGCTGGAAATCTTCGACGTAGATGACCTGCTCGACCGCGCGCCGCCGCCGACCGGCGTCGAGTTTACGTTGGTAGGCCGGATCGGTGCGCTCGGCGGCCAACTCGGCTTGGAGGGCTGCGATGCGCGCGGCGGGCGCCCAGATGCCGCGGGAGAAACGCTTCCGGCCTTTGAGTTCAATCATCGTCCACGACGGGCCGTCTTCCTTGACGCGCCGGCTCAAAGCGGCGTCGCCGGGCGGGAGAAGGACCCAATCGGAGGTCACGCGTTCGATCACGGCGTGTTCGTTGAGCACGTGGCCGGGCTTCTGGCAGGGACGGACTTCGCGGGAGGCGGTGGGCACGGGCGAGAGGACAAAACTCGTTTCGCAAGCTCAAGCCGCAACCGGCGGGACGGGCGCGGACGGGCGCACCTCCGAGGTGGCGGTGAATGGCACCTGCTTTGTAGGTAGATCGCTTGCGAGCGCTCGGGGATCGGAGCGCTCGCAAGCGAGCTGGCCTACCGCCAAACGGCGGATGCTTCCGGCGCGGGCGTCTGGAGGAAATACACGTTGCACGCTGGCCTCCGCCCGGGGCCCGCTCTTAGCGTGCGGTCATGACTCTCGCCGAACTCGGCTGGACCGACGTCCTCGCCCTTGCTTTTGCCCCGCACGCCGCCGCGGGGTTGGAGGCGGCGCGGGTGGTGTGCGAGCTGCGCAGAAACTTTTACGCGGTGCAGACGGCCGACGGAGAAGTGCTCGGCGAATGTGGTGGCGGATTTTTCCACGTGGCAAAGAAGCCGGAGCAATTCCCCGCGGTCGGCGATTGGGTGGCGGTGCGGCGGAGACCCGGCGAAGCGCGGGCGGACATCCA
>JBDNFZ010000451.1:0-2879 GCA_041689555.1 Opitutaceae bacterium
CGTAGGAGCCTGCTTGCAGGCGATTTCTCCCGCGCCGGCCGACAACACGTTGAATCGCCTGCAAGCAGGCTCCTACCTCACGGCCCATTAGTCTCATCTTGAACGCGAACCGGGATGAGTCGTAGCGATGCAGAGGATGTCACCACGAGAGACACAAAACACACGAAACCCAGAGCAAGATGGCTTACCCTTGGAGAAACAAGCGTGTGCTCTTTTGGTAAAGCGATCCCGGTAACGACCGGAGCGGCCATGGCATTACTTTCGTGCGGTTCGTGTGTTTCGTGGTGAAATCCGACCGCGTGAGCCCGCCTCAGGCCGCCAGATACGGCAGCTTGGCCGCCGTCGTCTTTACCGCCGGCAACCCATCGATGAGTTCACCGATGGCATCCCAGCGTCCGTTCACCAAGGCGTCGCGTGCGCTCTCGCGCTGGGCGATTTTGACCGTCTGGCCGCCAAATCGCGCCTCAAGCGCGATCAAGTCGATGATCACCGTGCCCGCCGGATTCCCCTCGGTAAACGCCGCGATCTTGGCGATGTCCTCGCGGGCGGCCGTCACGCAGGGCATCCCGAGCGTCGTGCTGTTGCCGAAGAAGATCTCCGCGAAGTTCTCGGCGATGATCGCCTTGAACCCGTGCTTGGCGATCGCCTGCGGCGCGTGCTCGCGCGAGGAACCGCAGCCGAAATTGGCGCCGGAGAGCAGAATCGTCGCTCCCTTGAAGCGCGGCTCGTTGAGCGGGTGCGGTTTCTCGGTGCCGTCGAGCTGGCGGCGGACGTCGTTGAAGAGAAATTCGCCGAGCCCGTCGAAGGTCACGCACTTCATAAAGCGCGCCGGGATGATGCGGTCGGTGTCGATATCGTTGCCGGGGACGTTGACCGCGCGGCCGGCGACGGAGGTGATTTTAGCGAGGGACATATTCGTGGAGTTTAAGTCGGAAATTTAGGACGGGGAACGAAGCGAGAAATGAAGTGCCCGAGGTCGGGACTTAAACTTCAACTTCCCGCTTCAACGGTCTTCGCGTTCAGTTGACCGCGAAGACTTCGCGGGCATCGGCGACGTAGCCGGTGACGGCCGCAGCGGCGACCATGACGGGACTCATCAAGATCGTGCGGCCCGTGGTCGAGCCCTGCCGGCCCTTGAAGTTGCGGTTGGAGGACGACGCGCAGAGTTGGTCGCCGATGAGCTTGTCGGGATTCATCGCGAGGCACATCGAGCACCCCGCCGCGCGCCACTCGAAGCCCGCCTCGGCGAGGATCTTGTCGAGCCCGAGCTTCTCGCACTGGAGCGCGACGATCTGCGAGCCCGGCACGGCGATCGCCTTGATCCCCGGGGCGACCTTGCGGCCCTTGATGTATTTGGCGACTTCTTGGAAATCCGAGAGCCGTCCGTTGGTGCAGGAGCCGAGAAAGGCCACGTTGATCTTCGTGCCCTTGATCGGGGCGCCCGCCGGCAGCTTCATGTAGGCCAGTGCCTCGATGATACCGGCGCGGTCATCGTCGGAGGTCGCGGTCTCCGGACTCGGGATGTTCTCACCGATGGAGATTCCTTGGCCGGGATTGATGCCCCAGGTGACTGACGGCGCGATGTCGGCGGCGGAAATCTTGACGACGTCGTCGTAGCTCGCGCCCGGATCGGAAGCGTAGGCCCGCCAATTCCCCACCGCCGCGTCCCAGTCGGCGGCCTTCGGCGCGTAGGGCCGGCCCTTCAGGTAGGCGAAGGTCGTCTCGTCGGGATTGACGTAGCCGGCGCGCGCGCCGCCCTCGATCGACATATTGCAAACGGTCATCCGCTCCTCCATCGAGAAGCCGTCGAAGGTCGAGCCCGCGTATTCGTAGGCGAAGCCCGTGCCGCCGTTCACACCCAGCGTGCGGATGATGTGAAGAATGACGTCCTTCGCATAGACCCCGGGCGGGAGTTTCCCGTTCACCTCGATACGGCGCACCTTCAGCTCTCCGAGCGCCATCGTCTGCGTGGCGAGCACGTCGCGCACCTGGCTCGTGCCGATGCCGAAGGCGATCGCGCCGAACGCCCCGTGCGTCGAGGTGTGCGAGTCGCCGCAAGCGATGGTCGTGCCCGGCTGGGTGATGCCCTGCTCCGGCCCGACGATGTGGACGATACCCTGCTTGCCCGAGGCCCGGTCGAAGAAGGTGATGCCGAACTGCGCGCAATTCTTCCGCAGCTCGTCCATCATGGCCTGTGCAAGCGGGTCCGCATACGGCTCCACCAATTGGTCGGTGGGCACGATATGGTCCACCGTGGCAAACGTGCGGTGCGGGAAGGCGACCGGCAGACCGAGATCGCGCAACATCCCGAACGCCTGCGGGCTCGTCACCTCGTGAATGAGGTGCGTGCCGATGAGGAGCTGCGTCTGACCGTTGGCGAGTTGGCGGACGGCATGGGCGTCCCAGACTTTTTGGAAGAGGTTTTTAGGCATGGGAGAAAAGAGGCGGGGGCGGTTTTGGGTTTGGGGTTTGGGTTTGGGTTTGGGTTTGGCCAGCCGAGACCGGCTCACCCTGAACCCAAAACCCCCAAATCCAAAACCTTCCGCTCCGACCCTACCAGATTCTTGCCATGCCGGGAAATACTTCTTTAGCCTCCGGTGATGCCGGAAAAGTATCAGTATTCATTTGATCTGCGCCATCTCGTGTATTTCCGAGAACTGGCGCGCCAGCTCCATTTCCGCAAAGCCGCCGAGACCCTCGCGGTGGCCCAGCCCGCCCTCAGTCGCGCCCTCGCCCAGCTTGAGGCCGCTCTCGGCGCCGACCTGCTTAACCGCACCCGGCGCGGCGCCGAGCTCACTCCCGCCGGCCGGCTTCTCCTCGGGCGCATCGAGCCCCACCTGCGCGGTCTCGCCGCCCTCCCCGACGAGTTGCGGGCGCTC
>JBDNFZ010000452.1:0-1254 GCA_041689555.1 Opitutaceae bacterium
AGAAATAATATTTCGGCGGATCGGAGATCGTGGGCGAAGTGGCGCCGCCGTCGCGGGAGTAGGTCGTGCGCCAGTTGTTCTCCTTGAAATATTCGAAGTTGAGCAGGAAGCGGTTTTTCACCGCGCCGAACGTCTGCGTGCCCGCGAGATCGCCCTGCACGGTGCGGCGATAATTACCGCGTTTGTGGCGGCTCGCGAAGCGTTCGGGGCCGTCGCCGCCGGCGCGCATGCGGTTCTGGTTGCCGCTTTGGGCGTCGATATCGACTTCGTAAACGTTCGCGGCGACGCGGCCGGTGAGACCGGGTGTGAAGCGTTGCTCGACGGTCGCGTCGAAATTATGCGTGCGGGCGTCGCTGTAGTTGGCGGTGCCGGCGTTGTTGATGTTCCAGTCGACGTAGTCGGCGAGGGCGTCCCAGTAGGGGCGGCCGGCGGCGGCGATGGAGCCGTCGGGGTTGATGCGCGGGACTTGGTTGTAGTTCGACAAGGTCTTGCGGGCATCGGTCACGGGCAGGTTGTCCCAGAAGCGTTTCGCGACGGTGTTGTAGATCGGAATTTTGCTGCGGACCTGACCGTCGCGGAGGAGGTATTCGTATTGGAAGGTGAGCTGCGTCGTCGCAAGCGGGCGCCACTGCACGAGCGGTGAGATAAAAGTCTGGCGCTGATTGTGGTCGTTCATGTGGCTACCGCGGTCGAGATAGGAGGCGTCGAGGCGGTAGAGGACGGGACCGCCGAAAAGTTTCCCGATGGGGCCGGTGGACTCGATCTGTGCGCGATAGAAATCGTAGCTGCCGAATTGAAGTTGGACGGTGGACTCGGGTTTCGATTTCGGGGATTTGGTGAGGTAGTTCACGATACCGCCGGCGGTCGCTTCGCCATAGAGCACGGAGGCCGGGCCCTTGAGAATCTCGATACGAGAGACGTTGGTCATGTCGATCGTCCCGGGGGTGCTGAAGCCGTTGCGCTTCGGACTGGCGAAGGAAAAGCCGCGAAGGTTGAAGCGGCCGTCGGCGGCGCCGAACTCGGAACTGCCGACGGGTTGGCTGACGCCGGTGGCGTAACGCGTGGCGTCCTCAATGGTGACGGCCTGAAGATCGCGGATGAGATCCTCGGTCACGACTTGGATCGCGATGGGGATTTCCCTGATGGGCGTGTCGAGTTTGGTGCCGGAGATGGTATTCGTGGCGACGTAGCCGGTGTCGCGCTCGGAGCGCACCTCGAAAGGCGAGAGTGTGACGGCGGTTCCGCTGGCCGGGG
>JBDNFZ010000453.1:0-2071 GCA_041689555.1 Opitutaceae bacterium
CGCTCAAACTCCCCGCCCAATACGAGTCCCGGCGTGCCGAGATCGAAGCGAATCTGCCCAAGCTCGATTCCCCCCAACACCCTTCTTTGTAAAACAAACGGCCCCCAAACTTGTAACCTATTAGGTTACAAGTTCCCTCGGTCGTTCCGGGAAATCCAAGTTTCCTGACCACTGCGGGTGGCCGCGTCGTCCTCATTTCCCTCCTCCCATGGCCCTCGCTTACGAACACATTTTTCAACCCGGCACCCACGCCGCCGCGCCGCCGCTGCTCCTCCTCCACGGCACCGGCGGCACCGAGCGCGATCTCCTTCCCCTCGCCCGCGCCCTCTCGTCCGGCAGCGCTGTCCTCAGCCCACGCGGCGACGTCTCCGAAAACGGCGCGCTCCGGTTCTTCGCCCGCCTTGCCGAGGGCCGCTTCGATCCCGCCGAGGTGATCCGACGCACCCACGCCCTCGCCGATTTCGTCTCCGCTGCGAGCGCCCACTACGGCCTCGACCCTGCGCGCCTTACCGCCGTCGGTTTCTCCAACGGCGCCAACATCGCCGCCGCCCTCCTTCAGCTCCGCCCCACCACCCTTGCCAGCGCGATCCTCCTCCGCGCGATGGTCGTCCTCGACCAGCCCGCCCCCCCCGCCTCGCTCCCCGGCAAACGCGTGCTCCTCCTCAACGGCACCGCCGATCCCATCGTCCCCCTCGACCATCCCCCGCGCCTCGCCGCCCTCCTCCGCGCCGGCGGTGCCGACGTCACCCAAACCTTCCTCTCCGCCGCCCACGGCCTCACCCCCGCCGACCTCACCGCCGCCAAAATCTGGCTCCCGTAGGAGCAAATTTATTTGCGATCCCACCGCCCCCCGAACCCGCCCCTTTCCCCGAAAAAGTGTCACGTAATACGTGACACTTTCTTGCGCCGCCTTTCCCGCTTCCCGACCGCCACCACACGTCCGGGCAAAAATTCCTCCCCTCCCGGTTTGAGTTCTTCCGTGTGTTCCGTGTGTTCGGTGGGCCACCCTCATCCTCCCGCACCACGGCCCCCCCGTCCCACGCCCACGTCACCCGCTCCGCAATCCCCGCTCCGCATTCCGCACTCCGCAATTCCCCCCATGCTCTACCGCAACCTCGGCCGCTCCGGCCTCCTGGTCTCCGCCTTTTCCTTCGGTGCCTGGGTCACCTTCGGCAAACAGATCGGCGATCCCGTCGCCAAAAAACTCCTCCACACCGCCTACGACGCCGGCGTGAACTTCTTCGACAACGCCGAGGTTTACGCCGACGGCCGCGCCGAACTCGTCATGGGCGCGATCCTCAAAAAGTCGGGTTGGCGCCGCAGCAGCTTCCTCGTTTCCAGCAAGGCCTTCTTCGGCTGGGAAGACGAAAAACCCAACCAGACCGGCCTCTCCCGCAAGCACCTCTTCGAGGCCTGCCATGACGCGCTCCGCCGCCTCCAAGTCGACTACCTCGACCTCTACTACTGCCACCGTCCCGATCCGGCCACACCCATCGTCGAGACCTGCCGCGCCATGCACGACCTCATCACCCAAGGCAAAGTCCTTTACTGGGGCACCAGCGAGTGGAGCGCCGCCCAGCTCGCCGAAGCCTTCCGCCTGTGCGCCGCGCACAACCTCCACGCGCCCACTGCCGAGCAGCCCCAATACAATCTCTTCCACCGCAACCGCGTCGAAAAAGAATACGCCCCGCTCTACCGCGACCACGGCCTCGGCACCACCGTGTGGTCGCCTCTCGCCGGCGGCCTCCTCACCGGCAAATACAACGCCGGCGTCCCCAAAAACTCCCGCCTCGACGCCCCCGGGATGGAGTGGCTCCGCGACTCGATCCTCAATGACCCCGCCACGCCCGGGAAACTCGCCGCCGTCCCGAGGCTCGCCGCCGTCGCCGACGAACTCGGCACCTCCCTCCCCCGCCTCGCCCTCGCGTGGTGCCTGAAAAATCCCCATGTGAGCACCGTCATCCTCGGCGCCTCCAAGCCGGAGCAACTCACCGAAAATTTCGGCGCTCTGGACCTCGTTGGAAAACTCACGCCCGCCGTGATGAAGCGCCTCGCCGCGATCTCGACCCCC
>JBDNFZ010000454.1:0-6264 GCA_041689555.1 Opitutaceae bacterium
CGCAACGCGGTTGGGAAGTGCTCATGGTCACCTCAGCCGGAATGCGATCCAACTGCACGCCTTTGGCCGGAGCCTGATTGTGGATCCGGGCCGGATCGTTTATGAGATGCGCGACCCACTGGGGCCGTATTGCAAATCGACCCGGGCTCACAGCACGGTGAATCTGAACGGCTGGAATCAGTTCACCACCAACCCCGACAGTTTTCGCAGTTTTCATGCGCCCGGGTATGACTGTGTTTCCTCCAAATACTCGGCGGGTTACTGGCAGGGGAAATATGGCTGGTGGTTTTTTGAAGGGCTCGGACACGGGCTGGCGGCCACGCACACGCGTCATTTGTTCTGGGTGCATGGACGCTGGGCCGTCGTGATAGATGAGATTGTCCGGTGGGACGAGAAGGGACGCGGCACGGAATTCGAGTCTCCGAACCTTGAATTGAACTGGCAACTCTCTCCTGGGAAAGTCGAGATCGACGCGACGCGACGGCGTGTTATCACCCGTCACGCCGACGCGAATCTGTTGCTCTGTTTTGCCCAGGCTCCGGCTAACGCCGAGATTGAACTGCACGAGGGGGGAAAGGATCCGCACCGCGGATGGATCCGGGATTTTCCGCGCTATGCCGGAATTCCCTCGCCCCAGGTTTCATTAGTTTGTCGTCCCTGGCAGGGGCATGTCGAAACGTTAGTGACCTTGCTCGTTCCCTATCGTGGAACCGCCATCCCGCAGTTGGAAACGGAGTTCACGCGCCATCCGGCAGGAATGTCCCGGCTCACGGTCACATCGGCCGATGGCACGAGGGAAACGGTTAGCTGGCTGCCAGGTCTGGAAACCATGCTCGGCGACTGTGACGAGGGCCGGACCGACGGACTGCTGCTCTACCGCCGAGACGGCCTCGATCCCTGCATTGCGGCTGTCGATGCCACCATTTCTGAACCCGCAGCCATAGTCCTAAACCGTCCCCAACAATCATGATGCCACCGCTCCGCGACACTTTGTTATAAACATTAGGCAGTCTTGTAATGTTGAACTATTGGCGATGAACTTAACGAATAACCAAACAGCCGGAGAAAGCCGTTTACGGTGGTCCCGGGATGATCGGCTCTTCACTGGCGTTTCCTGGCAGGGACAGCCGCTGACAGCCCGTGAGGCAACGATCAATGCCCACTGCCGCTTCGGGGATCAGTCCGCGTTTGGGGTGATGCGGCTGGATGCGAAGCAGTCGTCGCTGGCTTGCAACTCATTGGAAATTGAACTGCAGCATGAACTCTACGATAGCGGAGCAGGCTTGGGGGAGGATTTGCTTGAAGCCGCGCTGACGATCCGCAACCTCTCGGAGGAATCACAAAGTGCGGAACTCGTCTTTTGTATCGCGTTTCGCCCTTCGCCAGAAATGGAATGGCCGAGGGCTTTCATACCTATTAACGTGGCCGGCCTAGCGCAGGATCGGCGTTTTGACGATTTTGGGATCGAGCACATGCTTCAGGATTGTGACCAATACGTGCAGGCAAACGGTTTTGAGGCGCATTATCTGGAGCCGATGGCCAGCTATCCGGATCAGCGGGAAAGCAAGGCGCTGTTGTTAGCTCCTGTGGTGGATCTCTACGATCCCAATCTGGCACTTCGTCTCGGCCTGTTTACCTCGTCGTTGAATCCCATGCGTTTCAGTATGGGCAGCACGGAGGCACAGCCGTCACTCTGGCAGGTTGGGCGGTGCGTGACGATCGCTCCGGGAGAGACCCTGACGGAGCGTTGCTGGGCACTCCTGCACACTGGGGATGCGACGGTGGCATGGAAAGCATTCCACCGGTTTGCGCACCATGAGGATTTTCCCCCGGTCGCGTGGACGCAGGAGTTTAAGGTCCACTACTACGATTTCCTGTCCTCGGCCGCCGGAGAGAGTGGCCGCCGTGGAGGTGGTTATGACGCCGATTTGCCCCATTTTCGGGACTTTCGCGTTGGGCTCGCCACCCAACATGGATACTATCCTGCGATTGGAGATTATATTCATCCAGATAGGAAAACATGGCAGGCAATGCAAGGAGATCGACGGGGGCCGGCGACGATGTCCATTGAGCTCATGCGTCAGCGTATTCGGGCAGCACAGGCGACAGGTGCCAAGGCGGCGATCTACATTCATTCTGCTCTGTTCGATGATGCGGCAACGTTCTTTGTCCGGTTGCAAGATGTCATTCAGGTGAATCGGGAGGGCCTCCCCATGGAGTTTGGCTGGGCGGGACCGGACAGCAAAGGTAAAGCCTGGCGGGCCTCCCTGAAGGATCCTCAATGGCAGCAGCATTTGCTGCAACAGGTGCAGTGGATCATGGAGATATTGCATCCCGATGCGATCACTGTGGACGAGACGTTCTCGGGATTGGGCTACGATCATCATCCGGTTCATGCTGGTCCGATCTCCACTTCGGCTATCGAATTTTACCGGAAACTTCGTTCGTTGGTGCGTTCTTTCGGGAGCGACAAGGCGGTCTTCACAAGTGACTGCTCGATGTCCGGGTTTGTCATGTGGGCGGACGGAGAGGTCGGGGACCACGCCTATGAAAACCTTCTCGGGCAGCCACTTTACCGTCAGGCTCCCGTGCGCTACCTCGCCGCGCTGGGCGACAAACCCTGGCGTCCCTGTGCCTGGCATTCTCAAAAATTGTGGGATTTGCAGATGAGGTTTGCCTGTCAGGTCGGCGCTGGCGTGGGTGTGTCCAATGGTTGGCTCGAATATTCCGGTCTGGCCGGGCTGGACAGTGAAATGCGGGAAAGGATGACCTCGGACCTTCGCAGCTTGTTCGACCGATAACCATCCCGCCCATTCAGATTTATGACTATGAAACCCAGTAACGTTCTTTTTGTGATTTCCGATCAGCATCTCGCGACTTGCGCGGGCTATGAGGGACACCCGCAAGCCATCACCCCGAACATGGACCGCCTCGCGGCCAGCGGGATCCGCTTTTCCAATGCCTACACCCAGAACCCGATTTGCACCCCGAGCCGCGTGAGCATTCTCTCGGGTCAATACTGCCACAATCACGGGCACTACGGACTTTCTGGTCAGGTGCCGGAAAAACTCCCGAGTTTTTTGGGGCATTTTCGTGAACACGGATACCGCACGGCGGGGATCGGCAAGCTTCATACGCCGAAGATGGAGTCCGACTGGTTGGAGCCGCAGGTGGATCTCTACGCCGAATGTTATGATTGCAGGGGGCAAAGCGATGGCGGGGATTCGGCCTATTTCCGTTACCTTGATTCCTTGGGGTTGAGGGGCAAGGAGGATAGTATTCGTTTAGGCGAACTGCCGGGCCAGCAACAGGATGAAGCCCGCCCTTCGAAGTTGCCTTATGAACATTGCGTGGAGAGCTGGTGTGTTCGGGAGGCGATGCGGTTCATGGAGGAATCGGTGGCCGACGGGAAGCCGTTCTGTATGCAAGTGTCACTGCCCAGGCCGCACCAGTGCTATACGCCGGATCAGCGCTTTTGGGACATGTATCCGGACGACCTGGAGCTTCCGTCCACGCTGTTGCAGGACCCATCGGGGCGTCCGCCGCATTTCCGCTCAAGAGTCGAGAAGGCCAAATCCTGGGGGGGATTGATTGACCCCAAAGGCTTCGAGCAGGTCCGGCGCAGGGTTTGGCGGGGGTATCTTGCCTGCATCACTCAGGTGGATCACGCGCTCGGCGAGTTGCTGCAATACCTGGAGGAAAACGGTTTGGCGGAGAACACGATCGTTATCTATGGCAGTGACCATGGGGCGTATTCCGGGACATTTGGCGTGCCCGAGAAGGCTCCGGGTATCTGCTCGGAAGCCGTCTGCCGGGTCCCGTTTCTGTGGCGCGTGCCGGATCGCACTCCGGTCGGATCGACTTCACGGGCCTTGGTTGAGAATGTCGATATTGCTCCAACCCTGGTGTCACTTTGCGGGTTGCCTCCGATGGAGACGGTGGACGGGAAAGATCTCTCCGGGCTTTTGTCAGGCTCCGACCAGGCGGTCAAAGCGGTGGCTGTGACGGAAAATGTCTGGAGCAAATCCATCCGCTGGGAGAAATGGCGATTGGTGCACTATCAATCTGCCATGTTTGGAGGCCAGGAAACCGGTGAGCTCTACGACATGGAAAGCGATCCGATGGAAAGCCGAAACTTGTTTCACGAACCGGGGTTTTCGGAGATTGTTGCCCGCGGTCGCTTGCTTTTGCTGGAGTGGCTGATCGGGACCACGCGGGTCGCTTCGTCTGGCCGCCAGTCGATTCTTCCCGCAAGCCTGTGCAGTATCCCCAAGTGCAGGACGGCCGCGAGTCGAACCTGGCCGGTGCCGCGCAGCGGGCAGCACAAAACCAACTGGATTATTTATGACAAAAATCCCCCAACCCAATCCAGACAACAAGCCATAGGAAGTATGTCAGATAACTGCGTAAATATTCTGATCGTCATTGCCGACCGGCTTTCCCGGCAGGCCATCGTCGCGTATGGAAGTTCTCTCGGGGTGACGCCCAATATTGATCGCCTGGCAGCGCGGGGCGCGCGATTTGACGCGTGCTATACCCCGTCTCCGCTTTGCCAGCCGGCACGCGCCGCGTTTTGGATGGGACGCTTTCCGCACGAAACCGGGATCCGCTCGAATGGATGGAAGGATTCCGTTCCGACTCTGGCTGCGGATGTGCCGACGCTCGGAGAGATATTTTCCGCAGCGGGGTATGATCTCGACGCGGCCGGACTCCCGGTGCCGGCTGAACTGACGGGCCGCAGTCTGCTCGGACTTATCGAGTCTCCCGCGTTCGGGCAGGTCGATGCGGGACGCGATCACGTGCTCGTCGGGAGCGAATGCCACGGCCCGGATTTCTACCCCTGCCGGGTGATCGCAACAGGCGACAATCTCTGCATTCGAAACTTTCGTCCGGGCCAGGTAACCCTTGCTGCCGGGGGGGCGGGGCCCGCGGAGGAACTTTACGATAACCGAAAGGATCCTGACCAGATGACCAACGTCGCATCTGACCCGAAGTATGTATCCGCCCGTGAGGGAATGGCCCGCCGCCTGACCGATGAACTCCAAAAAACCGGCGACCCCCGCGAGTTGGGGCATGGCGAGGTTTTCGAGAATTATCCCAACCGAAGTCCGAAATTCAAATCCGGCTAAACGAAGTAGCTGTCACTTATTCCATGATTACTAACCCTTTTACTGCTTTGTCGTTTGTGAACCCCCGCTTGATCCGTCGCCTGTGCCATTCCGCCTTTCTGGGACTGGCAGTCTCTTTACTCGTCGCTTCGGATTTTCTCCATGCGGAGGAAGCCGGTGATGAATTCAATCCCGAGGCGCTCTACGGTCCGCAACTCAAAGGCGAGAAGACAAAAGAAGCCGTGGAGCAGCCCGTCGGCGAGATCAAGCCAGTGGTCATCGAGCCGGTGGTCACGGCGAAGGACGGCGCGTCACTGACAGACAGTGACGTCCCGCTGAAGCCCGGTCAGGCCGAGGCCGAGATTGCCGCGTGGGGGTTGCAAAAAACGGTAAGCCCCGAGGGTTGGCCATTGCCGCTGGCAGGGTCGTGGAATGTGGAGGCTTGGGGGCCCGACTATTTTATGAAGCTCACCAAGGAGGGGCATCACGTATTGATGGCATTTGTCGATCCGTTCTCCGAGGCGATGTATGCGCTTTCCAATGAAAAGCGGCGGCAGAAGGGATTGGAGAAGATCGTTTCGTATTATCAGCCCGGCCTAGAGTATGCTCGTGAGCACAAGCTCCCCATTGCCTTCCGCGGCTGGAATTGGGCAACGTATGCGGGAACCTATCAGCATAACAGGAACCGGTTTCAAAATGCCGGCATCCCGGATTCCGATCGGGCGGAATTGCTGCAGGACGGCAAGCTCGGGAAGTTGACGGATCCCGTCGGTCCGATCAAGGCGTGGGAGGAATTGGGGACGTTCTGGTTTGGCAACGAGTTGATGAAGCGGTTTCAGGAAATCTATCCCGACCCGCCCATGGTGGTCTTTCTCAATAATAACGAGGCGGGCGAAGTGCTGGGAGCAGGCCAGGCGACGAATGGGGACCGCTTCATTGCCAAGTATGGCAAGGGGCCGTATGAAGACGGCTTTGCCAACCATAAGGTAAGGGAGGGATATGATGAACGCTACAAGGCGATGTTTGCTTCGGCGAAAGACGCGTTGGTTTCGCCGGCCTGGAAACAGAACGTCCGGTTCATTGCCTACAACAACCTTTGGGGAACGACCTCGATCGGAAACAGGAACCTGCCTCGGCCGGGACTAAACTTTGACAA
>JBDNFZ010000455.1:0-4553 GCA_041689555.1 Opitutaceae bacterium
ACCCCCCCGACCGCCCCCTCCTCCGAGCGCGTAGTCCCGCCTTCAGGCGGACTCCGTCTCCACCTTCTCCGTCTCCGATTTTTCCGTGTCTTCCGTGGGCACCTCTCCGTTTCCGTCCTCCCCTCAAGCCTCCCCCCTCCCGCCTCACACCTCCCCATTACAACGCCCCCTTGACGCCTCTGCTATTCTCCCTTCCTTCGCCGAACTCGCCGTCATGACCCGCCGCTCACCACCGCTCCCCCTGCTGACGCGCCTCACCGCGTCGCTTGCTGCGACCGTGGTGTTTCTGCTCACCGTCCTTGCGGTTAGTCCCACCCTCCACGCCTGGGTCCACGGCGAAACGCTCGCCTCCTCCGCGACCGGCCACGGCCACGCGCACGGCCACAACTGTCCGCACCACCCGGCGGAGCCCACCGCCCCTGAGACCGACGACGCCGGCTGCGTTGTCACCCTTTTCGCCCAAGGCGGTTCCGAACTCGCCACCGCGCCCGCGCTCCTCGCGCCTGTCTCCCTTCGTCAGATCGCGACGCTCTCCGTCGCCACCGTCCCCGTCGCGGCCAAACCCGCGCACACCCTCCCGCCCGGCTGCGGCCCTCCGGCGGTCTGAGTAAGTTGGTCTCCCGCTAACCGGCGGCGTCCCTGCGCGGACGCGTCGTTTCCCGTTCGTCCCGTCTCCGTGTGTTCGCGCGCCAATCGCGCGTCCGACCATCGGAGCTTCACCCCCGTCCGTTCCCAGCTCCCGTCCGATTTCTCCGGCTCCGAATCCTTCCGTGTCTTCCGTGTGTTCCGTGGGCCCCCTCCGCCTCCGTCACCTAAACCTAAACTTCCCTCTTAAACTCCCGCCTTTTGCACCCTCCGCGTCCTCCGCGTGAGGCAAAAAACTAAACTTTTCATCGAATCATCCCGCTATGCACCGCACCGCCCACACGCTCATCGTCCTTCTCTCCTTCTCCGCGCTCGTCGCCCTGCCGGCCCGCGCCCAAACTGCGCCCGCCCCCGTCGCCCTCGACGCCTTCGTCACCGCCGCCGACAAGCTCAGCGCCTTCTCCCTCCCCCTCGACGCGCCCTCCGGCACCGGCTCCCGCCTCGGCCTCACCCTGCGCGAACTCCCCGCCAGCGTCTCCATCGTCACCGCCGATCTCATGGCCGCCCGCGGCCTCCGCACCGCCCTCGAGGGCACTCAAGCCGCTGTCGGCGTCACCGGCGGCATCCTCCCCGGCTCCGTCCCGCGCTACGGCCTCCGCGGTTTCACCGACAACAACCTCACCCTCCTCCGCGACGGCATCCGCCAAAACACCATGGCGCAGTCCTCGCGCCCCGTGGATGCCTTCATGCTCGACCGCATTGAAGTTCTCAAAGGTCCCGCCTCCGTCCTCTACGGCGAGGGCGCCATCGCCGGTGTCATCAATTACGTCTCCCGTCAGCCCTCCACCACCCCGCGCACCGAACTTCGCGCCGCCTACGGCTCGTGGGACGATCTCAGGTTCGGCGTCCACCTCACCCGCCCGGCCCTCGACGGCAAAATCGGCACCCAGGTCACCGCCGCCCTCATCGACAGCGGCGGCTACGCCGCCCGCAACCGCACCCGCCAGCTCTCCCTCTCCGCCGCCGCCGCGTGGCAGATCACCCCCGCCCTCAAGTCGGCCCTCGCCGCCGATTTCTCCCGCGAAGACGTTCGGAGCTTCTTCGGCACGCCCGTCATCTACGACGCCGTCGATCGCCTCGATCCCGTCACCGGCCAGATCTCCCGCCTCACCGCCGTCGCCAATATCGCCACCGACCGCCTCGTCGGTGCCCGCCTCGATTCCTCTCTCCGCCGTCGCAATTTCAACTTCCCCGACAGCTACACCGACGCCGATAATTTCTTCCTCCGCTCCGATACCTCCGCCCGTCTCTCCCCCGAACTCGAACTCCGCCTCTCCGCCTATCTTTCCCGTCACTTCGTGGACTGGCGCAACTCAGAGAGCAGCGTCTGGAACCCCGCCACCCGCCTCATCCAACGCGATCTCTTCGTCATCTACCGCGACGACACCGTCGGCGGCGCCCGCGCCGACGCCGTTTGGGAAACCGCCCCCGCCCCCGGCCAACGCCTCCGTCTCCTCGCCGGTCTCGACGCCACCTGGGCCGACTACACCCGCAAGACCCGCGCCCCCGGCGCCCTCGCCCCCGCCGTCTTCAACATCGATCCCTTCGCCGCCACCCTCGCCCTCGGCGAGACGCCCGCGATCTTCTCGCGCCCCGTCCCCCAGGCCGAAGCCGCCGTCAACACCGTCGCGCCCTTCGTCGAAGCGTTCTATCAGGTCGCGCCCGCGCTCAAGTTCATCGTCGGCTTCCGCCGCGACGCCATCGACTTCTCGCGCACCGCCTTCAGCGGCACCGCCCCGTTTCCCGTCACCAACTCCGCCGCCCGCGACTACACGGCCACCAACACCCGCGCCGGCGTGGTTTACGACCTCGCCCCCCGCACCGCCCTCTACGCCGCCTTCACCGAGGCGCAGGACCCCGTCCTCCAATTCGTTTCCCTCTCCTCCGCCGACGCCGGCTTCGGCCTCCAAAACGGCCGCCAGTGGGAACTCGGCGTCAAGCACACCGCCCTCGCCGGCCGCCTCGACGTCACCTTCGCCCTCTACGACATCCTGAAAAGCAACCTCCGCACCTCGCAGATCGTCAACGGCGTCCGCGTCGCCCAACTCGTCGGCCAGCAAAAATCCCGCGGCGCCGAACTTGCCGTCGCCTTCGCCCCCACGCGCGCTTGGAGCCTTGAAGCCGGCGCCGCCTACACCGACGCCGCCTTCGGCACCTTCACCGAAAACCAGGGTGCCAACGGCATCTTCATCCGCACCGGCAACACCCCGACCAACGTCCCCACGTGGGTCGTCAACGCCTTCACCGGTTATCAGACGCCCTTCGGCCTCCTGCTCTCCGGCGGCGGTCGCTACGTCGGCGCCCGCTTCGCCAACAACGCCAACCTCATTTCCGTCCCCGGCTACACCGCCCTCGACGCCGCCGCCGCCTACCCGCTCACGCCGCGCACGAGCGTGACCCTCCGCGTGCGCAACCTCACCGACCGCACCTACGTGGGCTGGGCCGACAACAACGGCCTCCAACAGCGCCTCGCCGACCCCCGCAGCTACGAACTCTCCCTCACCGCCAAATTCTAAATCCCGGAGCGACACGGCCCCGCCACCCGTGTCGCCCCGTCCGCCCCCTCCGCGCCCTCATTCTCGTTCTTCGTAATCGTTCTCTTTCTCCCGCCCGCTCCGAATCCTCCCCCCTCCCCCTTCGCCCTTCCTCCGAGCACGTAGTCCCGTCTTCAGGCGGAATCCGCCTCCGCCCTTCTCCGCCCTCCGAAAATTTCCGTGTATTCCGTGTGTTCCGTGGGCCCCTCTCCGCCTCCGTCTCCGTCTCGGCCTACGTTTCCGCCACCTAAACTTAAACTTATGACTTAAACCGGCGGCTCCGCCGCCTCCGCCATGATCACCGCCGAAAATCTCACCAAGCGCCAAGGCCCGCGCACGGTGCTCGATGCCCTCGACCTTTCGGTCGCGTCCGGCGAACTCGTCGCCTTGGTCGGTCCCGCCGGTGCCGGCAAGACCACCGCGCTCGATCTCATCTCAGGCCTCCGGACGCCCGACGCCGGCCGCGTCACCGTCGCCGGCTTCGATCTCGCCCACGAGCCCACCGAAGCGCGGGCGCACCTCGCCTGCGTGCCCGCCCGACTCGCGTTGCCCGAGAAAGTCGCCGGCCTATCCCATCTGCGCGATTCCTGCGCCCGCCTCGGCCGCCGCATCCCCGAGCCGGTGCTCGTCGCCGCGCTCCTTCACGGCGGCATTCCGGCCGAGTGGCACCCGCGCCGGGTGGAGGCCTACCCGCCGGCACTGCGCCGGAAATTGGCCTTCGTCGTCGCGATCATGCGCGGCGCCGACGCACTCCTGCTCGACGATCCCACCTGCGATTTCGACGCCACCGACAGCGACGAGCTCGTCGCGCACCTGCGCCGGCTCCGCAAACGCGGCCTCGCCATTCTCCTCGCGACCCGCGACCTCGCCTTCGCCCGGCGACTCGCCACCCGCATCGTCCTCCTCGAAGGCGGCGCCATCGTCGAAACTTTCGACCCCAACGCCCCGCGCCACGCCACGGAAGCCCGCGCCTACCTCGCCGACCTCATCGCCTGATCGAAACGCTTCGCCCGCTATGACCACCACCATCGCCCGCCACGAGTTCGCGCAATTTCTGCGCGCCGGGCGCCTGCGTTGGGGCCGCTCTGCCCGTATCGCCCGTAGGAGCAAATTCATTTGCGATCCAAGCCCACGCCCCCTCCGCCCCCTCTTTCTCGTTCTTCTTAATCTTTCTCTTTCTCCCGCCCGTCCAACTCCAACCGCCTCCCGCCTCGAGCCTCCCACGCTCCCCCCTTCGCCCTTCCTCCGAGCACGTAGTCCCGCCTTCAGGCCGAATCCGCCTCCGTTTCCGCCACCTAAACTTAAACTTGCCGCTTAAACCGGCGGCTCCGCCGCCTCCGCCATGCTCACCACCATCGCCCGCCACACCTTCGC
>JBDNFZ010000456.1:0-7130 GCA_041689555.1 Opitutaceae bacterium
TCGATATCTGTCCAACCGTCAGCCACCAGCACCGGATGCAATACGTGCCGGTGCAATTTCCAGACCTCGGGATTCCGCTGCCGGAATTTCCCGTGCCAGAGAATTTCCAGGGAGCCGATTTTGTGCGGCTGGAAATCGATGTTCCGGCGGGCGGGGAAGTGATGATCCCGGGACCGGAAATCTTCGCCCGGGGGCGCGCGCAGCGCACTTCGGCACCTCAGACCGCCAACCGGGTCGAGAACACACGCTTCGCGGTCGAACTTGACCCGGCAACCGGCGGACTGCGCTCGCTGCTTGACAAGAAATCCGGCCGGGAGTGGCTCGTTTCGGACCCGCTCAGCCCATTTGGCATCCCTGTGCATGAGGCCCCCCGTGGCGGACTCCGCTCGGACATCCACCCGACACCGGACTGGACAAAATTCATGGGCTACAAGGGCTGGACCACAGATTGGGAGGCCGACAGGGAGGCCATGGTGCGCAGCCGACCGGCCGAAGTGCTGACCTGCGGCGAACGGATACGCATCCGTCAGCACCTCGCTTCTCCACATGCCGAGGGCGGCATGCTGGAAATTCTCCTTGATGAAGCGCTGGATTATCTACTGGTCAGCGTGACCGTGGACTTCCGCTGGGATAGCCGCCCCTGCGCCTGGTATGTGCCGTTCGAATTTGCCATTGATGATCCTGCATTCGATTACGAAAACTGCGGAAAGATCGTCCGTCTCGGGCGCGATCAAGTCCCCAATGCCAACATGGACTACCAGACCGTGCAGGATTGGGTTCGGGTTTCCGGAAAGAGCGGATCTGTCACGATCATCCCGCAGGATACCCCGATCGCCTCGATGGGCGGATTTTTCTTCGGACGCCTCACGAATGCCACCCATCCGCGACGACCACTCGTCGCGGCCTGGCTCCACAGCAATTATTGGGACACGAACTATGCCGCCTCGTGCCTCGGTCCCTTTACTGCGCGGTTCGCCGTCCGTGCGGACGGTTCCGTGAGCGACGGCGCGAGCACCGCGTTTGCCGCGGAAATTAACCATCCGCTCATCCTGCAGCCTGTTTTTCACTAAATTTCCACGGCCAAAGAGTTGGCTATGTGTTCCACTTGCTGAGCGTCTTCCGCACCCCCTACCTTAATGACCGAAGATCCTTCCATAATGATCACCACCCACACTTGCTCTGAGGCAAAATTTGAGATTCTCACCGAAGGCGATTCCTTCATTGGCCTCGGCAAAATCTGGATCGGCGATACCCTCGTGCGTTCCGGGAGATTGCCTCTCTCCTTCCTCTCGACAAGCTTCGGCGGCAAGGAGCTCCGGCGCCTGGAATTGCTGGGCGTCGAGGAATCAGCGTCCGAGCTGCGCGTCCGTTTGCGCACGCTCTTCTCGCCTTCGCAAACCAAGATGATGCGGGATCACTCCTTCGATCCGATCCACGAGACCGGGGATTGGGATGTGGAAGATCCGGTGGCCGATGGCGAACTGGACATCGTAATGGAGCCTGCCGCCGACGCCTTCAACGGCGTCGCAGCCCAAGGATTCGCCTACCACTACGAATACCGGGGTGGCTCGGTGGAGTTATTCTATCTCCTTGAAAAAGCCAGCTGGGAGCTGGACGGCGATATCTGCGGAAGTACCATCGTCTCTCAGAGCGCTTGCTCAAACCCGCTCGTCACGGTGGAGAAGGAAACCTTTTTTACCACGGAGGGTTACCTTTTCTTCCTTGATCCAGCGGCCCACGCCAACCGCTGCATGACCCATAATCTGCCACGCTGGGCCAGCCACCAAGCCTTCGATTTCCAGTGGAAAGAGGGACGCGTGCTTCTCGGGGTCTTCGAGCGAGTGGATCTCATCCGCAGTCTGCTCCAGCGCGAGGCGGGAGCTGCGGAGTTCAAGACCTTTGACAAACACATCTTCGACCAGGCTTTGAACTTCTCCACCGCGCCGAAGAAGATCCTACTGGTCGAAGGAATCGCTACAGAGACCGAGATGCAGAACCTCTGGACTTGGACGATTGCGGAAGTTCATGATCGTGCCCGCGCGGAGTTCGGCCTCGCGCAGGAGCCGACGCTCCCGCGCCTCGCCGTTAATTATTGGAGCAACTTCAACTACGACTCCTATTTCAAGGATCTGATCCCGGCCGCCACCGCCCTTGGGTTGAAGCAAGTGTTCATCGACAACGTCAACAAGAGTGCGATGAGCGAGGGGTATCCGCAGAACATGTGCTGCGGCCACGAATACGAACCGGCTCCCTCCCTCGGCGGCGTGTCCAAGCTCAAGGAACTCATTGACCGATCAACTGCGCTCGGCATCCAAACCATGAGCTGGACCAATAACGATCAGGCCTACACCAGCCCCATCAATCTTACCGAGCGTGATGAACGCAGCTGGTTCGTGAAAATGGAAGACACCCGCACCAAATTCGGCGGTGCCTACATGAACGTCTTCAATATCCTTGATTTCGCTCGGGACGAGCCGCGCAGGCTCTGGGTCGATTCGCTCAAAAAAATCCATGAGACCACCGGCCTGAACGGCTATCTCTTCGACAGCTTTTACAACCTCGGCTTCATGCCGGTGAATTACACCGAAGGAAAACCGCGCACCATGTGGCGGCAGCTCCTTGCGGCGTTCAAGGAACTGCAGGACGCGGATATCCACTTCCTCATCGAGTCTTTTGGTCCGTTCGGTCAGGTGCAGCACGGCTGCCCGCGGACCTATAGCATTGACCGCTGCTGGGTCTGCTACGAGATCGGCGTCGGCAACGACTACACGACCGTCCCCTCCGGGCTGGCCAACTACGAGGCTCCGGAATCAGACACCGCAGAGGTGCTCCACTTTATCCTCGCCCACAAAACCGTCCCCCCGATGGAAGTGCACAAGGACGGAAAGCGCATCGATGAACGCGTGACTGAGGATTATAAGCGTGCCCTCGTGGACTATCACGAAGTGCGTCCGCTTATGAAGCACCGATATCTGCAGGCCGACGGCAAGAGCATCATCTGGCACAACGACGCCCGGGACACGGCCGTGATCTGGAGTTTCGCGCGGCAGGAAGCCGCGCTGAGCGGAACGGTGTTCGACGTAACCGCCGGCAAAGAACTGCCGCCAGCCGCCTCGCACACGCTCGAACCCCTTCATACTTTTACCGTGAAGGCATCTCAACTCCCGACCCGGCTTTTCTAAGCACCCGACGAGGAGCATGAATCGAAAGTCGGATGCGTAGATAAAATGAATCAGCACTCTTTCAACGGCTTTATCGTTCCAAAACAATTTTATGACAAGCGACCCTGTCTACCATAGCAACTGGACCGAAACGGATGGCCTGCCGGTTGCCGTCATCAATGGCGGCCGCGGCCATCCGCACGCCCATCACCCTTTGGCCGGCTGGCGGATGAAGGCCAACATTTATTTGGATGGCACGGTGCGACCGTTCTCGGGCGAGTTCGGCTCGCGTTTCTTTTCCATGGCACCTATGGATCCCGCCGCCCGCCGGGCGCAGCTCAAGTTCCCGGATGGGACCATGGTCGTTCTCGACCTGAACATCCTGCCTGAAGTCGAACGTCAGTTGCACTGCGGGCGATTCATCGCGCGTGTAACGCTGCCCGGCGGCTGCCTGGAACAGGAAGCCGTCCTAGCGGATCCGGCCGGACGAGAGTTGCTCTTGGCTTGGACCTGGCATCCGCAACAGGTGGGAAGTGAGTCCCCGCGATTGTGGCTGCCGGTCGATGCGTATGGCGGCAACATGCATGGTCAAGCCATGGTTGCCGACCTGCCGGATTACGGGCGGTTGGCGTGGAGCGTGTGTGGCAGCCATGTCAGCACCTCCGGGGCAACGTTCATGGCCAGTCTGGATACACCGTTCGTCATGCGGGTCGCCTACGATCCGCACGGCAGCGATCCGATGCCGCCGACCGCCGCCGACCTGCCACGCGCCCGCAGCGCATGCGATGCCTTCTGGCGCGCGCGGATCGCCAACTTGTCGCCGGGTACTCCTGCGGTGCCGCACCACGAGCTGGCCTGGTCGCTGATGCTGGCTGCCGGAACAGCAGTCGCGGACGGCACGCGCGGACGGCTATGCCTGACCAACGGCGCCCTCTACGCTTTCAACCATCTTTCCAACGACGCCTGGCAACCGGGAGGGATGTATAGCTTTCGCGACGGCAACCAGGTCGCCTTTGGCCTCGCCAGGACCTTCCCCGAGCTGGCTCGCGACCAACTCCTCCGCACGGTCGAAGCCTTCGATACCGAAAGCGGCATTCCGCAGATGTCAACTGCCGCGCCGGGTGTGCCTTACCTGCGTTATGCTCCGGGTGGCGAGTTCGAAACTCCGGCAGACAGTTGCTTCTCTAGCGACCAGGTGTGGTGGTGGCTCATCGCGCTGACCGAATACATCGCCGTCAGCAACGACTCGGAGATCCTTGCGGAGACCGTGTGCGACGCGTCAGGTCATGAGGCCACCGTAAGGCAGCACCTTGACCGGCTGGTGCGCTTCGCGGTCGAGCGGGTCGGCTTCGGTGCACACGGCCTGCCTCGCTTCCTGGCCGGCGACTGGAGCGACTACCTCGGTCGAGTCGGCTCGCGGGGACGCGGGGAATCCTTCATGAACGCTGGCCTGCTGGTCGTCGCCTGCGAGCGCACTGCCGCCCGGCTGCGCTTGCGCGGCGAAGCGGTAGCCGCAGACGCGCTGACTGCCCTGGCCGCCGGGCAGCATCAGGCCTGTGCGCCGTTCTGCTCTGGCCCGTGGTTTCCCCGTGCCACCGACGACGACGGCGCAGTAGTCGGCGACGGCGACGACCGACTCTACATGGATTCGCAGCCATGGCTGGTCCTGGCTCGCGTCGGCGATGCGGCCATGCGCAAGCGCGCGCTGCTCGCCTGCGTAGAGCGGCTGATGACCCCGATCGGGCCGAAGCTGATCGACCGGCCATTGCAGTATGCCGAGATCGCGAACCGCTCGAATGTCTATTATCCGCCCGGGTCGGGCGAGAACGGCGGCGTCTGGGTTCTGACAGGCTGGTGGCTGGCGATGGCGCTGGCCGCTGAAGGTCTGACCGCCGAGGCCGACGCGGTGGCGGCGGCATGCGCGCGCGACCGTCATCATGCTCTTTACCCCGACGAATGGTGGAGCCCATTCATGGCCCCGGACGGGATCGACGGCCCTGACAGCGTGCACTATGGCAAATCGCAGCAGGCGGCCGACGCCTATCCGCAGCCGTGGGCACAGGGATTCATGCGCGAGTGCAATCCGAATGAGGTGGCCAAGTATCCCTTCCAGTTGTGGTATGCTGCCAATCGGGGGCGTGCTTTGCTCCCGTTGTAGAATTTAACTAACTAACATTCAAAGGATCCCTTCATCTCAACAACACCAAGCAGCATGATAAAAATTGGCACCACCGAAATTGAAATCCTGACTTCAGGCGACCGGTTCCTTGGCCTCGGCAAGATCTGGATCGGCGATACTCTCGTGCGTTCCGGGCGATTGCCGCTTCGCCCATCCACCCAATCGTTCACCGGCTGGGCGCTAGATCACCTAAGCCTGCTTGGGATAGATGATTCACCGGAGTTGGCCCGTATCCGCCTGGAAGCCGTGTTCACCCCGATGCCGGTCAAGATGCTGCGCGATCACAGTTTTGACCCCATCCATGAAGTGGGCGATTGGGACGAACCCGAGATCCGCCGGGGGCGGATTGACCTGGTGATTACGCCTGCTGCAGACGCCTTTGGGCCACATGAATTCTCTGGATTTGCGTATCATTACGAATACGAAAGCTCGGATGTGCCGCTTTTCTTCATCTACGATCAGGCATCATGGGAGCTGGACGGCGACATCGAAGGAGCCACGATCTACAACCAGTCTGCCTGCTCCGACCCGGTTGTCACGTTTGAGAAGGAGACCTTCTGGACGAATGAGGGGTTCCTTTTCTTCCTGGACGAAGCCTCCAACTACAACCGATGCATGACCCACAATCTCCCGCGATGGGCGGACCACCAGTGCTTCGATTTCCAGTTCAGAGGCGACAAGACGCTGATGGGTGTGATCGAGCGGGTGAATCTGATCCGGTCGCTGATGCGCCGCGAGCCCGGCAAGGCGGAGCTCAAGTGCTTCGACAAGCACATCTTCGACGAGTCCTGGAAGCATTCCACAACGCCCAAGGCGATTTTGCTCAACACCGCCCCTAAAACGCTGACGGCTCAGCAGAACCTCTGGACCTGGGTCTACGATGCCACTGCCGAGCGGGCACGTGCTGAGTTTGGCCTCAAGGAACAGCCGCCGGTTCCAACGATGGGGGAACATCACTGGTCAAATTACACGATCGACACCTATTACAAGGATATTGTGCCGGCGTGTGCTGCCGTGGGCATCCGACAGATATTCGCCGAGAACTTCAAGCGCTCAGATGCTTCCGAATCGCATCGCCTGATCAGCGGCAACATGTGCACATCCCACGAATATGAAATGGCGCCAGAACTCGGTGGCGTGGCCAAATTCAAGGAGTATATCGAGCGCTGCCACAAGTCTGGCATCAAGAATTTCATGTGGACCAACACCTACATTTCACTCAATGCCGAGTTGAATATTCAGCAGAGGGATGAGCGCGGTTGGTTCATGGCGATGGAGGACACCCGAACCAAATACGCGGGCGCATACACCATGGTCTCCAGCAATCTGGACCTCAAAAATCCCGACGCGCGCAGGTACTGGGTCGACTGCCACAAGAAGATCGTGCAGGAGACCGGGCTGGATGGCTATTACATCGACAGCCATTACAACCTCTTCTTCATGCCGGTGAACTTTAAGTCGGGACATCCGCAAACCAGTTGGCGCGAGTCGCTGGAAGTGATGAAAGAGCTGCAGGATGCCGGAGTCGAATGGATGATCGAGTCGTTTGGGCCGTTCGGACAGCCCGGCCACGGGCACTCCGACTCCTACGACATCGGCAAGGCGTTCATCTGTTACCATGTCGGCCTGGGCAATAACACCGTCACCGTTCCCGTCCCCGGAATTGCGACCGAAAAGAACACCAACCACGACGTGGAGTATTTCTACTATCTTCTCGCTCACAAGGTGCCGCCCCACATCCCGCTCTTCATCGACGGAAAGCGCGTGGATGCCGTCTACGGAGATGAGCA
>JBDNFZ010000457.1:0-4314 GCA_041689555.1 Opitutaceae bacterium
GCGAGCGGGACCGGCCGGGCACGGAGAAGAATCTGCGCGCGGCGGGTTACGGGGACTACGCGATGCTGCTGCTCAAGCCCGACGGCACCAAAACGTCGACCGAGAGCTTCAAGACGGAGACGCGCAAAAAAATCCAGGCGGCCGGCTGGGTCATCGTCGCCAATATCGGCGACCAGGCGAGCGACCTCGCGGGCGGGTATGCGGAGCGGACCTTCAAGGTTCCGGGGCCGTTCTACCAGACGAAGTGAGGGCAAATGCGCGGGCCCGGCATGAGTCCGGGGCCGCCGTAAGTTTCCTTTCGCCAAGCGCGGTTTCGTCCTCCTATTCCTTTGCGCGTCCCGCATGACCCCCGATCCCGTCGCAACCTTCATCGCCCGCTGGTCCGATACCGAGCGCGCCGAGCGTGCGAACAAGGATCTATTCCTCACCGAGCTCTGCGACCTGCTCGCCCTCCCTCATCCCGACCCCGCCGGTCCCGATAGCGCGGAAAACGCCTACGTCTTCGAGCGCGCCGTCCCGATCCATCAGCCCGATGGCCGCGCCACCACCGGGAAAATCGACCTCTACCGCCGCGCCTGCTTCGTCCTCGAAGCCAAGCAGACCGCCGCCGACGCCCGCCCCGAAAATCAAGCCGCCCCCGGCGACGGCGAACTCGCCCTCGACCTCCCGGCCGCCGGCGCCCGCCCGCGCCCCGATCTCTACGGCCGCGCCATGATGGAGGCCCGCACGCAGGCCGAGCGCTACGCCCGCTTCCTCCCCGCCACCGAGCCGCCGCCGCCGTTCGTCGTGGTCGTCGATGTCGGCCACTCCTTCGAGCTCTTCGCCGACTTCACGCAGAAAGGGAAAGCCTTTCTCCCGTTCCCCGACGCCCGCTCGCACCGCATCGTCCTCGGCGACCTCCGCGACGAAAAAATCCGCGCCCGCCTCCGCGCCCTCTGGCTCGATCCGCTCTCGCTCGATCCCGCGACCGCCTCCGCCGCCGTCACCCGCGAGGCCGCCCGCCACCTCGCCGAGCTCGCCAAATCCTTCGAGCAGGACCGCCACGATCCGCGCACCGTCGCCGCCTTCCTCACGCGCTGCCTCTTCTGCATGTTCGCCGAAGACATCGGTCTCCTGCCGCGCGCCGGCTTCCGCGGTCTCCTCGAATCCCTCCGACGCGACCGCGCGCCCGCCACCGGCGTCGCCGCCACGCTCGAACAACTCTTCAAGGAACTCGACCGCGGCACCCCGTTCTCGACCGTCCTCCGCGTAAAATTGCTCCACTTCAACGGCGGCCTCTTCTCCGACGCCACCGCGCTGCCTGTCGACGCCACCCAACTCGGCCTCCTCCTCGCCGCCGCCCGCCTCCAGTGGAGCGAGGTCGAGCCCGCCATCTTCGGCACCCTCCTCGAACGCGCCCTCGATCCCGCCGAGCGCCACAAACTCGGCGCCCACTACACGCCCCGCGCCTACGTCGAGCGCCTCGTGCTCCCCGCCGTCATCGAACCGCTCCGCACCGAGTGGAGCAATGTCCTCGCCTCCGCCCTCTCGCACGCCGAGCGCGGCCGCACCGCCCGCGCGCAGGAAGATATCTTCGGATTCCACCGCCGCCTCTGCTCGCTGCGCGTCCTCGATCCCGCCTGCGGCTCCGGCAATTTCCTCTACGTCACGCTCGCCCATTTCAAAATCCTCGAAGGCGAGGTCCTCGAAACCTACGAACGCTTCGGCGGCGCCCGCCGCACGGAACGCGGCCCGCGCGCCATCGGCGCCGAGACCGTCGATCCCCACCAATTCCTCGGCATCGAGCTGAATCCCCGCGCCGCCGCCCTCGCCGAACTCGTCCTCTGGATCGGCTACCTCCAGTGGCACTACCGCACCTTTGCGTCCGTCGCCCCCGCCGAGCCCGTCCTGAAGAATTTCAAAAACATCGAGCACCGCGACGCCGTGCTCGGCCATGACGGCCCGCCTCAAGCGGTCACTCGCGCCTTCCTCGCACTCAAAGGCCCTGCCGCACTCCCTGGTCTTCCCAAAAACTGGCAGGATACTGGATTCGCTCCGAACGAGAAAGCCCACCCGAACCAAGCACTCACGTTCTGGGATCGTGACAGCACTAAAATCGATCCCGCTACCAATCTTCCGATGCCCGATGACACCAAGCGGGTGCCATTTTACTACTACCACAATCCTCAGCCGGCCAAGTGGCCCGCAGCAGACTTCATCGTGGGTAACCCACCGTTCATCGGCAAAGGTCGGCTCCGTGACGACCTCGGTGACGGTTATGTCGAAACGCTTCGTGGCTGCTACCCCGACGTTCCCGACAGCGCAGATTTCGTCATGTATTGGTGGCACAAGGCCGCCGAATCGGTGCTCAGCGGAAAAACGCAGCGCTTCGGTTTCATCACGACCAACTCGATCAAACAGACCTTCAATCGACGGATCGTAAAACACGCGCTCCTACAAGGTTTGTCACTCCGCTTTGCCATTCCCGATCACCCGTGGGTTGACACCGCCGACGGCGCATCCGTTCGGATCGCGATGACTGTCGGCGCCCGCACCTACGACCTTCCGCCGCCCGGAATGGTTGAGGAATCAGCGCCCGATCCGTCGGCGCTTCCTGGCGAACTTTGCCTCGTCAGGAATGAGAGCAGCGGCGCGGAAGGCGAATACGACGTCGAATTCATCACACTCCACGGTCGCATCAGCTCGGGGCTCCAACTCGGTGCTGAACTGGAAGACACCCGTCCGCTTCGTGCCAACGACCTCCTTGCCAGCACCGGCCTCATTTTAGGCAGCCGTGGATTCGTGCTGAGTGCGACTGAAGCCACTGAGCTGGTCCAGCGTGAGCCAACCGCCCAGTCCATCATCCATCCGCTCCGCAACGGCGAAGATCTCACTGGCACGCCTCGTGGAGGTTTCGTGATCGATACAAATGGACTATCTGAATCCGACCTACGGGCCAGATTTCCGCTTACCTATCAGCACCTCGTTAACTCCGTTAAGCCGGAACGCATCGCCAACCGGGACCCGCGCCTCCGCAAATATTGGTGGTTGTTTCGGCGCAGCAACGAGCAGGTCCGCGCCGCCGTCGACGGATTGCCCCGCTACATCGCGACAGTTGAAACCGCCAAGCATCGACTGTTTCAGTTTCTCGATTCCTCCATCAAACCGGAACACGTCCTCATCGTGATTGGGCTTGAGGACGCATTTCACCTCGGCGTCCTCTCCAGCCGCATCCACTCTGTCTACGCACTCGCCGCAGGCGGCACGTTGGAAGATCGCCCGCGCTACAACAAGTCCCGCTGCTTCGATCCGTTCCCGTTCCCGACGGCAAAGCCAGCCGAGGCTACGCGTATTCGCGCGCTGGCCGAGGAAATCGACGCCCACCGCAAACGCGCGCAGGCGCAACACGGTGCCGGCCTCACCGCGATCTACAACGTCCTCGAAAAACTCCGCGCCGGCACCGCGCTCACGTCCGCCGAGAAACACCTGCACGACGCCGCTCTCGTCTCCACCCTCCGACACCTCCACGACGAACTCGATGCCGCGGTCGCCGCCGCCTACGGCTGGCCGGCCAACTTGACCGGCGAAGAAATCCTCGCCCGCGTCGTCGCCCTCAACGCCACCCGCGCCGCCGAGGAAGCCCGCGGCCAGATCCGCTGGCTCCGCCCCGAGTTCCAAGCCCCCGCGCAAAGCGACCTCGCGCTCGCCGCCAAGCCCGCGAAAGCACCGGAGAACTCCGCGCCGGCAGCCGCGCCGAAAAAATCCCGCGCCAAGCCCGCGTGGCCCGCCGAGCGCCCGGCGCAGGTCGAAGCCGTCTCCGCCGCGCTCCACGCCGCCGCCGACCCCGTCTCCGCCGCCGACCTCGCCGCCACGTTCTCCCGCGCGAAAAAAGAAACCGTCGCCGAAATCCTCGCTGCCCTCGTCACCCTCGGCCGCGCCCGCCGCGCCGAAAAACGCGGCACATTTATACGCTGATTCTCGCTACCCCCCTGCTTCCCTATGAGTCCCGCCCGCACGCTTGCTCTCTTTCTGACGCTTAACGCCGCGCTCCTCGCCGGGCCCGCCCATCAGGCCACCGGCATCAAGCTCACCGAGCCCGCGGCCACGAGTATCACGGTCTGGACGCGCACCACGCGCGACGCGGAGCGAGCCCCGGACGACGGCCCGCTGCCGATCACGAAGATCATCGATCGCACGACCGGCAAAGAACTCCCGCTCAAGGACAACCTCGCCTACCCCAACGGTCGCCCCGAGATCACCTATCCGCCCGGCGCCGATCTCGGCTCCATCCGCGGTGCGGCGATCGGTGCGTCCGGCCAGACCCGCGTGCGCTAC
>JBDNFZ010000458.1:0-10004 GCA_041689555.1 Opitutaceae bacterium
CTTGGAGATTATCCAATTTGGCGAGATGCGTTCCCCCGTGATCGTCGCTCCGCCGCCCAAGCTGGTCGAGAAAACGCCGGAGAAGAAGCCGGCGGAAAAACCGGCGACCAACGAGATCGTCGATCCCAGCGGCCCCGCGGCAGCGCCCAACCCGGCCTGATCGCCGGGCCTCGGCCGCGCGTGGCGCGCCGGTGAAGGGCGGCACGCGCTTTCTCCACCGGGTTGGCGACAAGTTCTTGCTTGGATTCGCCGGAGTGCCGGGACAAGTTTTTCTCTCCTATGAAAATTTGCTGCATCGGTGCGGGTTACGTGGGCGGGCCCACGATGGCCATGATCGCCCTGAAGGCGCCCAACATCGAGGTGACGGTAGTCGATATGAACGCGGCGCGCATCGCCGCGTGGAACTCGGATACGCTGCCGATTTACGAGCCCGGACTGGACGAGGTGGTCAAGCAGCGCCGCGGGAAGAACCTGCATTTTTCCACGGACGTGAACGGCACGATCAAGGCGGCCGACATCATCTTCGTGGCCGTCAACACGCCGACCAAGAGCTATGGCGTGGGTGCCGGACGCGCCGCCGACCTGCGTTTCATCGAATCCGTGGCACGGACGATCGCCGCCGTTTCCGACGGTTCCAAGATCATCGTGGAAAAGTCCACCATCCCGGTTAAGACCGCCGAGACGATCAAGGACATCCTCGCCGAAAATTCCCGGGGCGCGAAGTTCCAGGTGCTTTCCAACCCCGAGTTCTTGGCCGAAGGGACGGCGGTGGCCGATTTGATCAACCCGGATCGCGTGCTCATCGGCGGCGAGCGGACGCCCGAGGGCGAAGCGGCGGTCAAGACCTTGGTCGACGTTTATGCACATTGGGTCCCCCGGGACCGGATCATTACCACGAATCTTTGGTCCTCGGAGTTATCAAAACTCGTGGCCAACGCCTTTCTGGCGCAGCGGATTTCGTCGATCAATTCGATCTCGGCGCTCTGCGAGGCGACCGGCGCGGACGTGGACGAGGTGGCGAACGCGATCGGCAAGGATTCGCGAATCGGCCCGAAGTTTTTGAAAGCATCGGTCGGTTTCGGAGGCTCCTGTTTCCAAAAGGACATCCTCAACCTGGCCTACTTGTGCGAGAAATTCGGACTGCCGGAGGTCTCGGCCTATTGGGAGAGCGTCGTGAAGATGAACGACTGGCAAAAGCACCGGTTTGCCGGGCGGATCGTGACCGCCCTGTTCAACAGCGTCGCCGACAAGCGGATCGCGGTGCTGGGATTCGCCTTTAAGAAGGACACGAACGACACGCGGGAATCGGCCGCGATCTCCGTCTGCCGCGATCTGCTCGCGGAGCACGCCAACGTCGTGGTCTACGACCCGAAGGTGCCGGCCGACGAGATCCGCCGTGATGTGCTCGGAGCGGGCGTGACGAATCCGCGGCTGACCGTGGCCGGCAGCGCCGTCGAGGCGGCGACGGGGGCCCACGCGCTGGCGGTGGTCACCGAGTGGTCGGAGTTCCGCACCCTCGATTTCGGGAAAATCTACGAGTTGATGGCCAAGCCCGCGTTTGTATTCGACGGACGAAACATCCTCGACCTGCCGAAGCTGGCTGCGCTCGGTTTCCGCGCGCACGGCATCGGCAAGTAACGGGGCGCCGGCCTCAGCTCCGCCGCATGAGGATGAAGAGGATCACGTGCATTGCCAAGAGCAGCGGCACGAGGAACGCGGGCAGCAAGTTCAGGGGCGGGTAACGCAAGGCGAGCAATTGCTTCGGCGCGGCCAGCATGATCCTCGCCGCCGAGACCACGACGAGCAGCAGGTCGAGGCAGCCGACGACATTCCATATGGCGAGGTAGCGCCGAAAGTCGGGTTGGCCGAGGGGCAACACGATCAGGGCGAGCGCTCCGGCCGCCACCACGAGGTCGCCGATCCCGGCCGCCACCGCAAAAGCTTAGGGCAGATTCGGGTCGAGGTCAGCTCGCGGAAGGGCGGCAGAATCAACGGTGCAACCCGTCGCGAGCGGGAGTTACTCCGGCAAGGCGATGCGGTAACGCTCGAGCGAGCTGCCGTCGATCCGCTGCAGTTCGGCCACGGCGGTGCGGAGGCCGACCTTCGTCTGAAGTTCGCTGACGCGGGCGGCCTCGAGGTCGTCCTGCGCCTGAAGCACGAGCCGGCTCGTCGACAGACCCGCGTCGAAGCGGGCTTTCTGGAGTTCGTATTGCCGTTGGCTGAGTTCGGTGGCCTTGCCGGCGATCTCGACGGCGACGATGTTGGTGGCGACGGCGCGCACCGAGAAGCGGACGTTCGCGAGCAGGGCTTGGTCCAGTTGCCGGAGACGGGTTTCTTGCTGAAGCAGGCTGGCCTTGGCGCTGCGGAAACGCGCCTTGTCGGCATGAAGGCCCCACGGCACAGACACGGAAAGGCCGACGTTCCAATTATAGCCGTTCCCCTCGGGAAGGTTGCCGACGGCATCGCCGTAGGAACGCTCGATCGCCGAGTAGCCCATGCCGGTGTCGAGGTTCAACCCGGGAAGGGCGGCCTGCTTGGCGGTGCGGGCATCGATCTCAAATTGTTTGATCTGGGCCTGGGTCGCGAGGAAATCGGGCGAGCGATCACGGGCGGTCTTGTAAACGACATCGAAAGACGGGGCGCTGTCGGTGTAGGCGCCGAACTTAACCTCTCCGGGACGCCGGGTGAAATCCAACTCCCCGATCAGCGTGGACAAGGCGTCCTCGCGATCGCGGACGGCCTGTTCGGCCTGGACCAAAGCGCGGCGTGCGTTCGCCACGCCCACCTCGGCGGTGAGGACATCGAGATCCGTCGCGACCCCCGTGGTCTTGCGGATTTTATTTTCTTCAAAAAGCTTGGTCGCGAGTTCGAGACTGCGGCCCTTCACGCCGAGATTCTCACGGGCGTAGGCCAGGTTGTAGTAGGCGTTCTCGGTGTCGCGGATGACCGTGAGGACGCGGCTCTTGTAGTTCAAGAGGGCGATGCCGACGCCGAGCTTGCTGCGGTCGATGTTGGCGCGGGCGACATCCGAACCGGCGCCCCGGAGGAGGGGCTGGCTCAGATTGACGCCGGCGCTGCTGCCGAAGGCGGGATTGAGGGTGGAGTTGAGGGAGTTGGTCGCGGCCCGGGTGGTGTTGCCGGTGACGCTCACGATGCCGCCCGTCGCGACCTTCTGATTGGCGCCGACGGAGAAGACGGTGTTGTCGTTGCGCGGGCCGTTGAACGCGGTGCCATCGAGCCGGCTGGTGGTGGCGGCGGACTGGTTTAAGTTGCGGCGGGCTGTGGCGGTAAACGTCGGACTGAAATCGGCGTTGGCGACGTTCAGCGATTCCCTGGCGATGACGGTCGAGATACCTTGAATCTGCAGGTCGAAGTTTTTCTGCATCGCGCGCGCGATACATTCCTCGAGGGTCAGCGGGGCTTCTTCGGCAACGGCTTCGCCTTGAGCGCGCAGCAGCGGAAAGAGAAACAGGATGGTGAGCGTGGTGAAAGCCCGGACCTTGGAGCGAAGCATAGCGGTGGTGGGTTGGAAGGGAGTCATGCTGAAAACACGGGCGGATTTGGAAAGTTACTTCATTTCCCGGGCTCCGAAAGATTCGGAGCGGAACGGCCCAGGTCCCGAAGGGAGGAGGCGGGAAAAGACGGACGGCGCGGCGGAAAGTTGCGCCGCGCGCGGCGACGGCTCAAGCGGGTTCGGCCGGCAGGAAGGTGGCGAATTGCGATGGGCTTGAGGAGTCAACCGTATCAGCCAAAGCCCGGGCTTCCCCAAGGACGAGAGGAAAGGATGAACGGCGCGATCCAAGGATGATCGGGGCACGGTTCGTCGGGCCTCGGCGCCTGCGGGCGACCGGTTACTTCGCGACCGGTTCGGAACGCTTGAGCTCGGTCTCGACGATTTGGGCCAAAATCGCGCTGGAACCGAGACGGGCGGTATAGGTAGCGAGCTGGCTGCGGGTTTCGACGTAGAGGGGATTGCCGACCGCGAAATCGGGGGCGACCTTGGCGGCGACGTAGACGAAGGTCCCTTTGTCGGAGCCGATGGCGAGGTCGGAGACCTGGCCCTTTTCGAGGCGCTCAAGGGAACTCAGGATTGTGAAGTCGAGGTCTTGGGGACGTGTGCGGAGGGTGAAGGCCGGGAAATTTTTGACCTCGATCTTGGCCGAGGTGCCGGTCGCGGCGGCGGTCGCCGCCTGGTCGAAAGCGTCGCCCGCTTTGAGGCGGTTTTCGATGAGGCTGCGGAGCGTTCGGCCGAGTTCGACGAAACGCTTACGCTTGTCGTTTTCGACAAAATCCGCGGCGACTTTGGTGCTCACCTCGGCGAGGGCGGGCTTGCGGGCAGGCAGGGTTTCCTTCCACAGCAGCACGGCCGCGCCGGCGCCGGTGGTAACGGCCTCCGAGTAAATGCGGTCCTTGCTCAACTTGAAGGCCTCGGCGGCGGCGGCCGGGGCGGAGGCCCCGAATTCGGCCGGTCCGCTTTCCCGCGTGAAGGGAGCCAACTGTTTCAGGGGCGATTTGCGGGAGGCGAGGAGGTTGGCGAGGGCGGGGGAGTCGGCGGTGACCTTGGCCTCGTAAAGGGAGAACACGAAGTCGCTGGCGGCCTTGGCGGCGAGGCGTTGCGCGCGGTCAAAGCGGAAGGCCAGCTCGACCTGCGGGCGGACGGCGGCAAAATCGGCGGCTGAGTCGACCTTGATGGGCGGCGGGCTGTTGGGGTCGAGCGCGGGTTTGGGAAAACGGGACGGGTTGGCGTCGTAGTAGGCGCGGACATCGGCATCGCCGATGGTCACCTGGGCCAGATAATCGGTGGCGGGGAAGTCGGCATAGCTGGCCGAGACACGCTGCGGGATTTCGTAGCGGAAGGAGTTTTCCTCAAAAAACTTCGCGAGGTCCGCCTCGGTTTGGGCGATGGCGGGGTTGAAAGATGCGTAGTCGACGGCGGCGGTCGCAATCGTCCAGGAAGTGTCGGCGCGGGCGAGTTGGTTTTTGACGTCGCCGGAGAGGACGTAGCCCGGGCCGGCGAGGAGTTTTTGGACTTTATCGGCGCGCACGTCGTCGCCGATGACGCGGGCGATGTCGGCCTCGGTCAGGCGGGGATTGGTTTTGAGGTTGTCCCGGAAGGTGGCGTAGCGCTTGGGGTCGAACTGGCCGTCATCGCCGGTGAAGGCGCGCAGGGTTTTGATCTGATCGGCGATCTCGGTCTTGGTGGCGGCGGGGAGGTGGATCTGGTCGGCCAGATGGAGCGAGGCGGCCCGTTGGAAGGCGTAATTTTGGACCTGTTCGGCATCGAGGCCGTAACCGACCTGGAGGTTGGCGCTGAGGCCGGCATCGCCCATCAGGCGCTGTTGGTCTTCTTGAGAGTTGAGGTTGTAACCGAAAAACTGACGCTTGAGCGCCCCGCGGTCGGCGTGGCCGACCCCGGGTGCCGCGCCAATCGTGAAGACGAAGGAGATGACAATGACGGCGAGCAGCATCGCGAACAGGATCTTGAAGTGCTGCTGGAAGGTGCGTTGAATCCAAGAAATCATGGGTAAAAGGGTTGGAACGTAGGTTTACGAGAAGGTGTGGCAAGGGAGAACTGGCCCGGAACCGGCCCGCGTTTCCCAAGTATCCTTCCGAGAACCCGAATGCCCGCAAGCGGGCGACTTAGCCCGGTCGGACTTCGCTAATCGAGGCGCTTAAAGGGCGGTCGCGTTCCGTCGTAGGGGTATTCGTGGAAGAGTTCGTCAAGGGACTTTGTAAACAACGCCTGTTGGCCGACGCGCGCCAGAGCCGCGTTGTAGTGGAAGAGGATCGGGTCGATTCCTTCGAGCGCCTGACCGACGGGATCATCGCCGAAGTTGTCGTCCAGGCTTTTAAATTCATGCAGATTGATCCGCGCGAGGGGTCGTGCGGGTTGGTAGAGATACTCGGCGCCGGTTTCGCCGGCGGTTGGCCGCAGTGTCGTGATGAGGTGCATGCGCACGAGACGGTTGAGGCACTCGTTGATCACCTGGGTCGGGACTTTGATCAAATCGCCCAATTTTGAGGCCGACGTCCCCGGCAAGCAGGCATGGAATCTTCGCCCGATGGTGAGGAGAACGATCAACGAAAGCCGCTCGCGCATTGATTCCGACAGGCTGCTCCATGCCGCCTGACTGTTCCGAAAGTGGACGTTCTGGACCGCGTAGCTGATGACCCCGCCGATCAGGATGTAGAGCCAGAAGATATACAGTCCCAGCATGAAGACCAAAGGGATCGCCAGCGATCCATAGAGGCTGCGTTCCAGAAAAACGCGGCGAACGTAAAGCAGGGCGACAAAGTTGTTGAACATCAGCAGGCCGGCTACGACCAGCCCCCCGACGAAGGCCGCCCGCCAAAAAACATGCGTGTAGGGAATGACCCGGTAAACCAAGGTGAGGACCCCGACGACGAGCGTGATCGAAAGCACGGGAAGCAGCCATTGCATCAGCGCGAGCATCCCGGCGCCGCCCGGTAGCTTCTCGAAAAAAACGTTCACGAAGGCTCCCGCTCCGAGCATGGCCAGAGCCGAAAAGAACAGGACCGCTCCGAGTGTGAGGGTGGTCCAATAGAAGACCACCCGCATGAACAGCGAACGGCCGAGCCGGACGCCCCAGATGTCGTTAAAGGCGTCCTCGATCGATTTGAACAGAAGGAGCACGATCAGGATCAGCGAAAAAGCCCCGGCCACGCCGGCGGCCCCGGATCTTGCGCCCGCGATGATGCCGTTGATCAGTTTCACGATCTCCGGGCTGACCGCGACTCCAGCCGCTTGATCGGTGCCCGAACTTGCCGGGTTCAACTGGCGGAGTTGAGGCGCAACTTTTTCCATGATCTGACCGATTTTGTTGGCCACGAGATCGGGGTCGCTGTTGCTGCCCAGCACAAATCCTCCGATGAGCACGGCGATCGCGATCAGCGGTCCCAAGCCCAGCATCGAGCTGAAACTCAATGCCGCGGCCCGGGCGGGAATTTTCGTCTCGAGAAAAACCGTCCACGTGATCGACGCGACCCTCAGGGCGGCATAAACCCAGCCCCGAGGGGAGTGATCGTTGAGCCGTGATTGTTGCCAAACGTCTTTTTCGACAAAACGCGCGACGCGCTCACGAAGACTGGGAGGCCGCGACATACAGCAGGAAGCGAACGCGACGGATCAGGCCAAGATCAGGTGGTAGGCGACATAGCCCAAGCCGCCGAGGCCCACGGCTGAGGCGATCATCAAGGGCAAGGTGCTCACAAAAATCGTGCAGGCATACAGCCCCAATGAACCGGCGATTGCCGCGAGCATGGGGGCGTGGTGGCCCTGCAGCAGGAAAACGAGCCCGAAGAAACCCGCCCCGCACGCGGCGCGAAAACGAACCATCGGGTAGAGATTGACCATCCCGAGGCCCAAAAGCACCGCAAACACGAGGTCGATGGCGCCCAAGATGGCCAAGGGCTGCGCGGCGATCTTGGCCGGTTCCATCGTCAGCAACGCATCGACGGCCGGCAGCATCTCGCCGGCCGCGCTGCAGCAAAACATCGCCACGAGCGACCACATGCCGATGGCGGCGGCCCGGGTGGCGGCGACTTCCCCGTTCTGCTTGTCCTTCGTATCCTCCGTGCGGCCTTCGGCGGCGGCGAGCATGTCGTCGACGGTGATCGGCGCGGAACTGTCGGTTTTCGGCTTGTTGATCGCGGACAAGCTTTCCTTGGCCTTGATCGAAAATTTTCGCTTCTCCGGAAACACCCCCGCCTTGATCTCCGGGCTGTCGCTGATGGCCGCCCACTGCTCGTTGGTGGCGTCGTAGTAGAGCGTTTCAAGCGTCACGCTGCCGGTTTCGGCAAGGGAGACGAGCTGATCGAGGCTATAGGGGCCGCGGGCTTCGGTCTCGGACGGCTGGCGAATATAGAATTCCTGCGTCTCCATCCAAACGAACGTGGGTGGGCGCGCGACGACCGGCAAGGCTGATTTCGAACCGGTCTCCGCCGTCGCCGCCGGCAACGCCCCGCGCTACATCCGGCCGAGGGTGCGCAAGCCCAGGAGGCGCAGACCGGTCTCCAGGAAAAGAAGGGTGCGGGAGCACAAGAGGAGGCGACGGGCCCGCACGGCGAGGTCGTCGCCGATCACCTTTTCCGCCGCGTAGAAGCTGCTGAACTCCCCGGCCAGCTCGTAGAGGTAGGTGCAGAGGAAATGCGGGCGCAGCTGTGCGGTGGTGAGGTGCAGGGCGACCGGGAAGGTCGCGAGCTTGCGCGCGAGCGCCAGCTCGGCCGGAGTTTCCGGCGGGGTCGCGCCGGCGGTGGAAGCCGGGTCGCCGGGTTCGAGCCCGGCCTTGCGGAAGATCGAGCGGATGCGCGATACGGCGTAGAGCAGGTAGGGCGCGGTGTTACCCTCGAATGACAGGATCTTGTCCCAGGAAAAGACATAGTCGCTGCCGCGATTCTGCGCGAGGTCGGCATACCGGATCGCGCCAAGTCCGACCGCTTCGGCGATCTCGCGTCGCTCTGCTTCGGGCAGCTCCGGGGATTTCCCCGTCACGAGGGCGTAGGCGCGGTCCACCGCCTCGGCGAGGAGCGCCTTCAGCCGGATGGGATCGCCCGAGCGGGTTTTGATGGCCTTGCCGTCTTCCCCCAAAATCGAGCCGAACGCTACGTGGGTGAAGGTCGGCAGCTTCCGTCCGGTCCCTTGAAACCATTTCTGCGTCGTCAGCCAAAGCTGTTCGAAGTGGTCGGACTGGCGCGCATCGGTGAGGATGGCGATCGCGTCGGCGCGGAAGTGCTCCGTGCGGTAGAGCATCGTCGCGAGATCGGTCGAGGCGTAGTTGGCGGCTCCGTCGGATTTCCTGATGATGAAGGGCTGGGTCTTGAAGCGCGGGTGCTCGGGATGAAAGACGACGAGCGCGCCGTTCGATTCCACGGCCAGACCCGCGGCGATCAGCTCGGTGTAAACCCGGGGCAACCGGTCGTTGTAAAAACTTTCCCCGAGTTGGTGGTCGAAGCGGATATCGAGCAGCCGGTAGATCTCGGCGAAGGCACCGGCGCTCGTGGCGGTGATGCTGTGCCAAAGGGCGAGGTTCTCCGCGTCGCCGGACTGCAACTTGACGAGTTCGGCCCGCACCGCGTCGAGGACGGCCGGGTCGGTCTTCGTGGCGGCGTCGGCGGCTTTGTAGAGCCGCTCAAGTTCCTCGAGGGGATCGCGGGCGAGCGCCCCGGGATCGAGCAAGTGCTTGTAGCCCCAGATGAGTTTGCCGAATTGGGTGCCCCAATCCCCGATATGATTGTCGCGGACGACCTCGGCGCCGCAGAAGGCGAGCAACCGACAAATGGCCTCGCCGATCACCATGCCGCGAACGTGGCCGACGTGCAGTTGCTTCGCGCTGTTCGGGGAACTGAAATCTACGACGTAGCGTTGATTGTGGTGAAGCGAGGCGGCTCCGGCCTTCAAATGTTCGACGGAATCCTGCGCGCCCACCCAGGCGAGCAAGGCGCCGGGCGTGAGGGCGAAGTTGATGAAGCCCGGACCGGCAACGGTCACGGTGCAAAGCTCGGCCAGCGAGGGCGACAGCGCCTCGACCAGTTGACCGGCGACGGCGCGGGGGTTCAGTTTGCGGGCGCGGGCGTAGGCGAGGACGCCGTTGGCCTGAAAATCGCCGTGGCGCGGATCGGCGGTGCGAAGTTCCGGATCGAAGCCGGCGGCCTCCAAGCCGGCCCGGGCGGCGGCTTCGCGCAGGGCGGCGTCCAACGAGGCGGAGAGATCAAACGGAACGTGCATCCGGTCACTTCAGGGCGGTCAAGGGACGCCGCGCAAGCGCGGAGTGCGCGACCGGAAAGAGGGCCGGCGGTGTATTTGGCGAGAGCTCTAGCGAGTTCCGGCTCGACTTTTCCGCCTCGTATGGTTTGTTCGCAAACTTTCCCTCCCGGGGCCCGTTCTTCCATCGACCTTTCCACTACTTTATGAGCAGCAAACGCAACATTCCGACTCGGCGCTTCATCAAGCCAACGTTTGAGTTTCTGATTGAAAAGAAACGCGA
>JBDNFZ010000459.1:0-10340 GCA_041689555.1 Opitutaceae bacterium
GCTTGCGCCGGCTTGGGCGAGGCTGTCGATCGCGGGATTGATGGCGTTGAGCAACTTGGTCTCGGCGGTTTCCGGAGTCGGGCCGACCCGGCAGGCGAACGCCCAATAGTCCGCGGCTTCGGGGAGCCGTTTGCGGCGCTCGCGCTGCACGTATTTGCGGACGAAATGTTTGATCGCACCGATCACGCGATCCGGGTGCAGACCCTCTTGGGTCAAGGGAAAGGTTTTCTTCATAGCTTTGGCGGGGAGGCTATCCGGACAGACGGTCGGGAAGGGAGACAATTGTGCCGCGTTTTTTAGGTGCGGACTCGCGCGGGAGATTTTTGACCGTTGTCGAGCGGGCGGCACTTGCGAAAGGCTCGGGCCGCACATGACCGAGCCCGCGCTTTATCTGCCGCCACCCCTAAGGTGCGAAAGCCTGGCCGCGATCGCGGCGCGCGATGGCGGCACGCGGGCGATCCGGGCCGAGACGCCGGCGGAAACGCTGGCTTTGCCGGAGCGGGCCACGGCGGAACTGCGGGCCTGCCTGGCGCAGCAACCGCCGGTCGGCCCCTCGGTCGAAGCCGTGGCGACCCTGCCGGGCGGGCGCGTTTTCGGCCACGGCGCGGTGCTCTCGGCGGACGGGACGAGCGTCGCGCGGGATGTGTCGTTGGACTTCGGCCGGCCGGCCGATAGGCACTGGCTCTTGGGCGAGCGACGCCTGCGCCCGCCGACGCCGTTGCCGGGAATCACGGCGGTGATCGCGAGCGCGCTCGGCGAGGGCTATTGCCACTGGTTGCTCGACGAACTGCCGCGGCTGCTGGTGTTGGGGCGACAGGAGCCGGCCACGGCCCTGCTGGCCCATGCCGGCGCGGCCTACGCCCGGGCCGCCCTCGCGCATTTCGGTTGGCGCGGCCTCCTGATCGAGCCGAAACGTCGTTCGCATTTCCAATGCGAGGAGCTGCTCGTGCCCTCCTTGCCGGGTTGGACGGGCCACGCGACGACGCGTCAGCTCGCGCTGATCCGTGAGTTTGCGGTCGGACTACCCGGTGTTTCCGACGGAGCCGGGGAACCGGAGCGCATCTACATCGATCGGGCGGGCGCGCGGCGACGGAAGGTCGCAGACGAGCCGGCGGTGATCGCGGCGTTGGCGGCGAGGGGCTTTGTCGCCGTCCGGCTCGAAGCCCTCCCGTGGGCGGAGCAGATCAACCGGTTTCGCCGGGCCAAGGTGATCGTCGCCCCGCACGGTGCGGGTTTGGCCAATCTGGTTTTTTGCGAACCGGGCACGCGGGTCATCGAACTCTTCGACCGCAGTTACGTGAACGGCTGCTTCTGGCAACTCGCGGCCCTGCGCGGGCTGGATTACCAACCGTTGGTGGCCGCCGGGGACGAGGCTTTGGGCGCCGAGCCCGGGCAAAACCGGCGCGACATCGCCGTCGATCCGGCGGGTTTGGTGGCCGCGCTGCGTTAAAGTTCGGCTCAGGCTGACGGCGAGGGCAGGGGAAATCGCGGGTGGGCAACGCCCATCACCGTGTCACGTCACCGGTTTTGCCGCGCGGGCCGCGCTTGGTCTCCTTCCGTGGCCGGAAGCCGCAGCCCAGCCTCCTCGCCCAGCGCGACAATTGTCATGCCCGTTGTCGCCGGTCTTGCGGATCACGGCGAGATCCGCGCACTACCCGGTGAACGTAAAGCGGAACGTGGCCGCGAGACGGACGACACAAAGTTTCTCTTCCATGGGGGTTACTTGGCTCCGGGGCATAGCCTGAAGGGTAAACCATCTCCCGCTCGAAGTGGTGCCTATATCCCCGGATCATCCCCAGGCCTTCCGCGCGGGAGGTGGCGGCTCAAAGAGGCGTGAGCCAGAGGTTGCGGAATTCGACCCGGAAGCCCTCAAGCTGGATGCCGATGCCGCCGGAGGTGACGGAGATTTTTTCGACGCGGTTCTGCCTCACGCCGTTGATCGTGACTTCGACGTTATCGTCGCGGCAGACGAGTTCGCAGGTATTCTACTGGCCGAGGGGCTTCTCGGAGGCGGCCGCAAGTTTCGGGGTGCGCTTTTTGGCATTGATCAGAGGCGCGGCGGGGATGTCGGCACCGCCCTGGCCGACGAGTTGGCCGGCGTCGGTGTTCGCGATCTGGACCTCGAGACAGACGGGCCAGATGGCATCGGGCTCGCCGATGTGAAAAAAGATGCCGCCGTTGGTGTTGGCGGGGGCGTCGGCGGGCCAGCGCCACTCGGCATGGAGACGGTAGTTGGAAAACGCGCGCTCGGTGCGGAGCAGGCAGCTGGCCTTGGTGGCGAGACGCAGGACGCCATCGGGAGCGACGGACCAGACGGCGCGGGTGTCGGCGGCGCGGTCGGCAAGGAAGACGCGCCAGCCGGAGAGATCGCGACCGTTAAACAATGCGCCAGCCGGCGTCGAGCGGACGGCGGGCGAGGGAGTCGATGGGGCGGCGGGGACCGGGCCGGCAAGGCCGGCGACGAGGAGAGCGAGGGCAAGGGCGGGGCGAGTGAGCATGGGGCGGGGTGGTAAGAGCACTCGCGGGCAGTGCGTGAGGGCCGACGGGAGAACACGCGAGACGAAAGCACCCGAGGGATCGGGGAAGCACGCCGGGCGGGTCGGATCGGCCCGCGTTTCAGGTTACGGCCGGTTCAGGCCCCGAGGGCTTGGGTGATGTCGGCCTTGATGTCGTCGAGGTGCTCGATGCCGAGGGAGACGCGCAGGCCGCCGGGGGCGACGCCGGCCGAAATCTGCTCGGCGGGGGAGAGCTGCGAGTGGGTCGTCGAGGCGGGGTGGATGATGAGGGTCTTGGCGTCGCCGACGTTGGCGAGGTGGGAGATGAGCTTGAGGCTGTTGACGAATTTCTCGGCGCGAGCGCGGTCGCCTTTGAGTTGAAAGGAGAGCACGCCGCCGAAACCGCGCGTGAGGTATTTTTTCGCGGCGGCGTGCGTGGGATGATCCTCGAGACCGGGATAGTTGACGGCGCCGACCTCGGGATGGGCGGCGAGCCAGCGCGCGAGGCCGAGGGCGTTTTCGCAGGTGCGCTCGACGCGGAGCGACAGGGTTTCCAGACCCTGGAGGAGGAGAAACGAGTTGAACGGGCTCTGCGACGGACCCCAGTCGCGGAGGCCCTCGACGCGGCACCGGATGATGAACTGGATGTTGCCGAAGGGGCCGCCGGGGCCGAAGACGTCGTTGAGCACGATGCCGTGGTAGCTCGGGGAAGGGGCGGTGAACTGCGGATACTTGCCGTTGCCCCAGTTGAAGGTGCCGGCGTCGACGATGACCCCGCCCATGGTGGTGCCGTGACCGCCGATCCACTTGGTGGCGGACTCGACGAGGACGTGAGCGCCGTGGCGCAGGGGCTGGCAGATGGCGCCGCCGGCGCCGAAGGTGTTGTCGACGATGAGCGGGAGGTCGTGCTGCTTCGCGAGTGCGGCGAAGGCGGCGAAATCGGGGACGGTGAGTCCGGGGTTGCCGATGGTCTCGAGGTAGATCGCCTTGGTCTTCGCGTCGATCAACGGGGCGAAGCTGGCGACGTTGACGCCGTCGGCGAAGCGGGCCTCGACGCCGATATTCTTGAAGGAGTTTTTGAACTGGTTGTAGGAGCCGCCGTAGAGGTGCGAGGTGGTGACGAAGTTGTCGCCCACGGTGGTGATATTGTTGATGGCGAGGAACTGCGCCGAGTGGCCCGAGGCGGTGGCGAGCGCTGCGACCCCGCCCTCGAGGGCGGCGACGCGCTTCTCGAACACATCGGTCGTGGGGTTCATCAACCGGGTATAGATATTACCGAATTCCTGCAGGGCGAAGAGGCGGGCGCCGTGGGCCGAGTCTTTGAATTGATAGGCGGTGGTCTGATAGATCGGAACCGCGCGGGAACGGGTGGTGGGGTCGATTTCTTGGCCGGCGTGGAGCTGAAGCGTTTCGAAGTTCATGGGGAGACGATAGGTGGGTTCGTGGAAAAACTGCTTGCCCAAACTTCCGATTTATTCGCGGTCTGCAACTGCGGAGGTGGAGGGCTTTGTGTTCGCGAAGGCTGCGTCTTGCCGGAAACGGACGGATGGACGCGGAGGTGGGAGGAGAGGAGGCAAAGAGGAAACGAACGTTTCCAGCTCCGTCTTTGGTTATGTCTCAAGAGTCACGCCACGCCGCCTTCTTCAGGCCCTGCCGAGACAACGGTGGAAGCATCTGGTCAATGACCACAAACCACAAAGCCTTGTATCTTTCGGCCTCCCATTTTGATCAATGGCAGGGCTGTTCGCCCGGCCGCCATGCACCTCTGTCAAGAATCAACCCATGCCCCCGTTTTCGGCCACCTACGTAATCGCGGTGAGTGCGCATCGTTTAGGACGCTTTACTGATCTGTTCTTGAATCTGCAATGCGATGCCGGATTGGCGGGTGGCGAGATTCAATGTGAGCAGCTTGAAAGCCGCGAAGGCGGCTGGATTTTGGCGCACTTGGGCAAACATGTATTTCCAAGCGTGCTCCAGCAGTCGCTCGAGCCCGGCGTCTTCTGCGGCACGCTGCCAAAAATAGTCGCTTGCTTGTTCCCAGCTCGGACGCAGCCACACCAACGCGTCAACCAGTAGCGGTTCGCCCGCTTTCGTGGTGAGAAACCGTGCGAGCGGTGCCTGCTCGTAGGAGTCCGTCCCCAGCGCCTTGATCCGGGATTCAAAATGAGGTCGCAGGTCTTCGACGATTGACCGAAAGAATTCCTCGCCGGTCGAACTGAGCGAGCTGCCGTAAAACAACAGCACCTTCCACACTTCCCTGACGTCACGGTCTCGGGCTACCGAACGTTCCGGGCGCGTCGAAAAATATTCGCCCATTTCGTGCCAGATCGGAAGCAAACGCGAGATAAGCGGTGGCTCCGGGCGCAGGCATTCGAGCAAGACCGCGGTCAAAAACGAACGGATGTGGTGATGTGCGGCAGCGGGCAACCCGAGCATCGGCTTCCACAAGTCACCAGCCTCAGCGGGCGTCGCTTCGAACACTGGTTTCGCGACGAGCTCCATGACGCCGTCATCAGACCGCCAGTGATCGTAGGCCCACTCCGAATCGGCCGTGGATTTCGTGACGGCCGGCAACGTCCTCAGGTAGACGCCGGGGATTTCCTGCATCACGCGGAGCCAGTGAGCCCGTTCCTGCTTCGTTGTCGCTTCACTCAGCGCAGGCAAATGCCCGAAAGCCGCCATGATAATTTCGATGTCCAATCCAAAACCCCGGCGACGGAGCTTCAGCCGCCGTCGGCCGCCGGTTTGAGAAACGTCGTCCTCGTCGTGCGCAAAGCGGCGCTTCACTTCCAGTTTGCTCCAATCGTCCGTCCATTCCGGCCCTTTGCCATCGGCAAACCGTTTCAACCACGTCTTCCTCCATTTTCTCAGCGCCGCGCCGTCGGTCTTTTGTCGCGTCCCCAAGAATTGAAGCGTGGTTTCTTTCTGGCGCTTCACGGCAAACGCGAGAGCAAAGGCCTCGAGTTCCCGATAGCCTTTGCCCAATTTCGTGCGCACGAGAAAGGCCTCCCGAAATAGGTGTGCAACCGTGGAGCCCAGAAAATGGGACATGGGAGCCCGGTATGATCCGGGGAGATAGGTAACACTTTGTCCGGAGTGATAGGTGACAGTATTGGTCGGGACATGGGAGCCCAGGGGACGAAGCCCAGAAAAGGGGACATGGGTTGAATCTTGACAAAAGGGCCGCGCGGCCGGGCGAACAGCATTGCCAATGATCCCGGGAGCACGGCGGCCGCCAGCCCGTCGTCGCTGGGCGCATAGAAAGGACTGTGTGGGTTGACTCCCGGCCGAATGCTGAAGTTTGGGATAAGTCAGGGCCAAGGGGGCCGGCTTTGTGGTTTGTGGAAAGAGCGGATGAGACCCCCCCGCGAAGCCCAGAAAAGGGGACATGGGTTGAATCTTGACAAAAGGGCCGCGCGGCCGGGCGAACAGCATCGCCAATGATCCCGGGAGCACGGCGGCAGCCAGCCCGTCGTCGCTGGGCGCATAGAAGGGCCTGTGTGGGTTGACTCCCGGCCGAATGCTGAAGTTTGGGATAAGTCAGGGCCAAGGGGGCCGGCTTTGTGGTTTGTGGAAAGAGCGGATGAGACCCCCCCGGTGACGCGATCACAGATTTTTATCCGTCACCGCGCCTTCGGAGTTGGTGCTGACGAGTTTGGCGTATTTGGCGAGGACGCGGCGGGTTTCTTTCGAAGGGCGCCGCTTGTAGGCGGCCATGCACAAACCACAAAGCCGAACCCCCTCCGGCTATCCCCAAAAATGGGTTGACCGCAAAGCGCAAAGCTCAGTCCCATTTCCTACCTTTCCGGCTCATCTGCCCCAACCAAGCTGGAAATTCATGAAATCGAGGACTCAACCGCATGGCACTCAATCAGGGGCGGTGGTCGGTAAAATCCGGGAGATGAATTGACCGCCCAAAAAAACTCAGCGTCCACCTTACCCCCATTCGTGACTGACCATCTCTGTTTCCCCCTCCCCCGCACAAACGCCCTTGGCTTACCCGCCACACAGCCGCGTCGGGTCCTCAACTAACGTGGTGCCGAAAACTTTTCCCATGGCTTCGTCCGGCAAGTCGCTTCGCACCCCGGACAACACGCCGGCACTTGAGCCGGCACGCGGGGAAGAAACGATGCCAACGGAACCGCGCGCCAACGGGCGCGCGCCCCGGTGGTTTGCCGTCATGGGTTTGGTGGGTCTGGCGCTTTATGCGCTGTTTCTCGGCCGCCACATGACGGTCGTCGCGGGCGGATCCGATTCCTCGGGTTATCTAAACAGCGCGCGGCTCCTCGCCGCCGGCGAATTGCAGACCGATCTGCGTGTGCCGGAGGAGTTCGGTCCCGTGGCCGGATTGGACCGCGCGCATTTCGCACCTCAAGGCTTCGGTCTCTTCAAGGGCAACCCGCGGCTTCCGCCCTCCTATCCCACCGGGCTTCCCCTCCAGTTCGCGTTCGCCGCGAAGATCCTCGGGTGGACGGCCGGGCCTTTCTTTGTGCAGCTCGTTGCGGCCGTGGCCGCGGTCTGGTTTGGTTACTACGCCGCGAGGATGCTTGGTCTCCACTATGCGCTGGCGGCGGCCGGTGCGGCGGTGCTCGCCGCTTTTCCCGTGTTCATTTTCACGTCGATCCAAACGTTGAGCGACACTATGGCGACCACGTGGACTCTGGCGGCGGTCGTGTGCACGGTGAAAGCGCGCCGCTCGCCTGCGTGGGCCGTGGCGGCCGGCGCGGCGTTTGCCATCGGCGTCCTCGTGCGTCCGACCAGTTTTCTGATCGCACCGGCGCTTTTGGTGCTGCTCGGTTGGAATCTCCGGCGATGGGTCGCCTTCGGCTTGGGCGGACTGCCCGGTGCGGGTTGGTTCATGTTCTACAACCACACCCTGTATGGCGGGGCGTTCAAATCGGGTTACGGTGATATCTGGGCGAGCTTCGCGTGGGAGCACGGCTGGCCCACGGCGGTGCATTTTGCGGACTGGCTGTGGGCGTTTCTGCCGGCCGCAATGCTGGTTTGGCCTTTCGCGGCGCTGGCGCACCGGGCGACGCGCTCGCGCGAGCTGCTGGCGATGCTGCTTCTGTTTGCGGCGCACGCCGGCGCGTATCTGTTCTACAATGTCTCGCAGGACACCTGGTGGTGCCTGCGCTTCATCCTGCCGGCGGTATCCGCGCTCATTTTCGCCGGTCTCATGGGCGCGGAAGCGCTCGCGGGCTGGGCGGAGCGATGGGGCTGGAGCGGGGCGCGGCCGGCGCTGGTGACGATGCTGATGGTCTGGGCGCTCGGAGGCGGCTGGTATTGGACCCGAGCGCTCACGATCCTTCATGTGCCCGGCTACGAGCGGGCTTACGCGGAGGCGGCGGCACAGATCAACGAGCACGTCCCGGCCAAGGCCATCGTGGTGTGCTCGGCCGCCAGCGGAACCGTCTACTACTATACCGGGCTGCCGACGCTCACCTACGATTCGATCACGCCGCCGGTGTTCGAGGGTTATGTCGCGCAGGCGCGCGGGGCGGGGCGGGCGATTTTCGCCGCAGTGTTCGATATCGAGGAGGAAGAAGCCCTGCGGAAAAACTGCCCGGGAAACTGGCATAAAATCACGGCCGCAGGAAACCTCGGCCTGTGGGAGCTGCGATGAAAACGGCCCCGCAGATCACCGGGAGGATTCGGCCGCGTTTGAACGCGGGCCGCGGGTCGCGCCGCTGGTTGTCGTGGCGCGTGGCGTTGGTGGGCCTGCTGGCGGCGGCGGTGTGGACTGTCCATTACGAGCGGTGGACGCGGGCGAGCTGGTCCGTGCCGACGGACTACTACGTGGACGCGATGGAGACTCTGGCGCGCCTGAAAGCGGCGTCGGAAGGCGACATCGTGCCGCTGCGGCCGCAGATCATCGAGCGGCTGGGGGCGCCTTACGGGGCGAACTGGAATGCCTATCCGGCACCCGACAAGCCGCTCATGCTCGCCCTCGGGGCGCTGGTAAACCTGATCGGGTTGTATGAGACGGCGAATTTCGGCCTGATGCTCGCGCATATCACCTCGGCACTCGCGTTCTATTTCGTCGCACGCTGGATGCGCTGCCGGTGGGAATGGGCCGCGGCGGGGGCGCTGCTTTTTGCGTTTGCCTATCACACCGTGCACCGCGGGCTGGCGCATTTCTCGCTCGTCTTCACCTGGACGGTGCCACTCGGGCTGCTTGCCGTCTGGATCGTGGCGGGAAGCAAGCGCCTCTCATGGCGCAGCGGCGGTGCGGTGGTTTGTGGGGTCGCGGCGATCGCGCTGGGCGTCTCGAATCCCTACAATCTGTTCTTCTGGGTGCAACTGATGGGCTGGGCGCTGGTGTTGCAGTGGTTCGGCGGGCGGCGCCGGCCGAATTTGCAGATCGGGGGTGCCGCGATCGCATTGAGCGCGGCGGCGTTTGCGGTGATGCATGCGGAGGGCTGGCTCTACGTCGAGGACACGCGCGGACTGCCGCTGCTCGCCCGCAACTATGCGGGCACCGAGATGTATGCGCTCAAGCCCGTCGAGATGTTCATCCCGCCGGCGTATCATCGCTGGGAGTGGCTCGCCTTCTTCGGCGGGCGCTACACGCGCTGGTCGGGATGGCGCGGGGAGGCATTTCTGCCGTATCTGGGCATCGTGGGTATCGCGGGCTTTACGTTGCTGGCGCTGCTGGTGGTCCGTCGGGTGGTGCGCCGCGAGCCGGTCCCCGGCCAGGCGCTCTCGATCGGCTGGGTGATAGCCTATAGCATGATCGGGGGTATCACCAATTTGCTCGCCTTCTACGCAGGCTTCCAGGTTTTCCGTGCGACGAACCGGGTGGTGGTGTTCATTTCGGCGATCGTGCTCTTTTTTCTCGTGGTGCGTCTCTCGCGCTGGAGCGCGGGCTGGGGGCGGGGTTGGAGTCTCGCGGTCGCGGGGCTCGTCGCCGGGATTGGAGTCTGGGAACAGATCCCGAAACGCGAGGGCGCGGCCGACCTCAAGGCGCTCGTCGCCGCAGTGCAGGGGGATTGGGCGTTTGGGCGCGAGCTGGAGGCGGCGCTGCCCTCGGGAGCGAATATTTTCCAGCTTCCGGTGCTCGGCTTCCCCGAAGTCCAGACGCCTTCCAAGCTGGACGACTACGAGCACTTTCGGCCCTATCTCGTTACCAGCACCCTGCATTTCAGCTACGGCGCGGCGAAGCTGCGGGCTCGCAGCCGCTGGCAACGTGACCTTGAGGCCCGTCCGATGGCCGAGATGGTGCCGCGTCTTGAGGCCTACGGCTTCGCGGCGCTCTACATCAACCGCAAGGGCTATGCCGATCGCGCCGAAAGCTTGCTGAGTGAGCTCGACCGCATCGGCTACTCGCGCCGGCTTCAAAGTCCGCTCGGCCATCAGATCGTCGTCTTCCTGCGGCCGGCTACGCGGCCGCGGCTGCCGCTTGGTGAGGCACTCACGCTGGGGCAGGGCTGGCACTTACGCGGCGATGCGGGCGTGCGTTGGGCCTATGACGCCGCCGCGCTTTCCTATTACAACCACCTCCCGCACCCCATCGCCGTCGACATGAGCCTGACGCTGATCGCCCGGGATCGGCGGATCGTGGTGTTTCGCCAAGAAGGGCGGGCACTACGTGAAATCGAAGTGGAGCGAGGGGCGCGCAGCGTGCGGTTAGCCGGGGTGACGGTCGTTCCGGGCTTGAACCGATTTTCTCTCTCTTCGCCCGTCCCGGCGGTGCGAGATCCCGAGGCGCACAATCAACTCCGGGCGTTCGGCCTGAAAGAGTCGGTGGTTTTCGTGAAAGCCTCCGAAACGCAGCCTGCTGCGATCGCGGGCCGGCCTTAGCCGAACCGTGTTGAGCCGACCGGGCCGGTGGCGGTCACCTCC
>JBDNFZ010000460.1:0-1608 GCA_041689555.1 Opitutaceae bacterium
ACCAGGACGGCGGTCCTACTTTCTCGTCTCGGCAGCCGGGACGGCAAAGGGCGACGCTGAAGGCGAAGCCGGGGTCGGACGGAAATTCGTTTGCTGACGGCGCGCGGCACGCCAGCTCTCGCGATGCTTGCGGATCCAGTCGAGAAGTGCTCGTTCGAAGCCTATATCGTATCCGAGCCGCTCGGATTCGAGCCACTTGTGCTTCAGGATCTCCTCCCGCTCGGCGAGGAACTCCTGGTAAAGACTCGATTGCTTCACGAAGTCTCGAGACGACGAAGGATCGGACTCTTTGGTGGTGGAAGGCATGCAGCGGTTCTTCGGGCTGCGAAAAGGAGAGCGACGCCGCTTGGCCTGTCAATGCCCGCGATGTCGCCGAAATGTTACATCCGCCCCGGCATCGGTTTGGCCAAGCGGACGAGCAGCGTTTCGGCGATTTCTCGGAAAATTCTGCCGGCGGTGCCGGTGGGATCGCTGACCACCACGGGTTCGCCGCTGTCGCCGCCGGCGCGGATTTCCGGGATGAGCGGCACTTGGCCGAGGAGCGAGGTTCCGAGCTTTTCGGCGGTGACGATGCCGCCGCCCGAGCCGAAGAGCGTATGTTTTTGGCCGGCGGGATCCATGAAATAGCTCATGTTTTCGGCGACACCGAGGAGGGGCACGTTGACCTTTTGGAACATGAGGCCGCCCTTGCGGGCGACGTTGGTCGCGGCGGGTTGCGGGGTGGTCACGAGCACGGCCCCGTCGAGCGGGAGCGTCTGCACGAGGGAGAGTTGGGCGTCGCCGGTGCCGGGGGGCAGATCGACAAGGAGCACGTCGAGCTCGCCCCATTTCACATTTTGGACGAACTGCTGGATCGTCTTCATGATCATCGGGCCGCGCCAGACGACGGGGGTGTTGTCATCCACGAGGAAGCCCATGCTCATGACTTTCACGCCGTGGCGCTCCATCGGGATCAACATTGAGGCGGAACCGTCGCCCTCAACCTCGGGGCGACCCTGGAGGCCCATCATCAACGGCACGCTGGGGCCGTAAATATCGCAATCCATGAGGCCGACGCGGCCCGGGCGGCCCTGCCCGGTAAGAATTTGGGCGAGGGCGCAGGCAAGATTCACGGCGAAGGTGCTCTTACCGACGCCACCCTTGCCCGAGGCGATGGCGACGGCGTAGCGGGCGGTCTTAGGGGCGCCGCCGGCACCGGGGAGATTGCCGGGGCCGTTGGCCGGTGTGGCGGTGCGCGCAGGCTGGACCGAGATGTCGATGATCACGTCGCGGACGGCGGGAAGGGCGAGGAGGCATTTCTCGACCTCGGATTTGAGATGGAGCGGGATCTTCGGGTCGCTGGTCGTGAGCGCGAGGGCCACCTTGACGGTGCCGTCGACAAAAGCCGCCGAACGCACGAGGCCGAACGAGACGATATCGCGGCTGAAACCGGGATATTTTACGTGTTGAAGCTGGGCTTTGATTTCGTCGGTGGTCACGGGAATGGGAAGGTGATCAAATTAGAGTTGTTAAGCCGGCGCGGCGTGCAAATAGAAATCCCCCTCGGCTAAACTCCCAAGATTTCCCTCATGCACAAAATCCTGCGTCTTTCCCTCATTGTCCTCGCGG
>JBDNFZ010000461.1:0-2120 GCA_041689555.1 Opitutaceae bacterium
AGGGAGCCGCGCTGGGTTTGTGGTTTGTGCCGTTGAGCTCCGTGCTCGCGGCTCACGGGTTGGATGACCTGAGACCTTTGGCGTTTGCGACCGGGAGTTTGGCCGCGTTTGCGTCGCCGTTGTTGTTCGGGGCTATGGCTGATCGTCATGCCTCACCGGTAAAAGTGCTGCGTTGGCTGGCCTTGGCGACGGCCCTGACGATGGCGCTTTCGAGCACAATGATTCGAATAGGCGCGAATGGTTGGGTGATTTTAGGCTGCATCCAGCTGCACGCATTTTGCTCGGCTCCCACTTGGAGTATCGCGTCGACCATTGTCCTCGCGCGATTGACCGATGCTAAAAAGGAGTTTGGTCCGATCCGCGCGACGGCGACGATCGGATGGATGACTGGTTGCCTGTTGGTCAGCGCTTTGGGGGCGGATGAATCAACCCTCGCGGGCTACGGAGGTGCGATGACTTGGCTTCTGGTGAGCGGCTTCAGTTTTTTTCTGCCGTCGTCGAAGACGCCGAGGGCAGCGGAAGGCCTCACTTGGAAGCAGCGGTTGGGATTAGACGCGCTGCAACTTCTACGTGATCGGGATCATCGTGTCGTGTATTTGACGACGACTCTCTTCATGATTCCGCTCGCGGGGTTCTATCCCTACACACCACCCCATCTCCGTGAACTCGGCTTCTTGCGCGTCTCGGCTTGGATGAGTCTGGCGCAAGTCACGGAAATTGTCGCGATGGTGGCCCTTGGCACGCTGCTACAAAGATGGCGCGTGAAGTGGATCATTGCCTGCGGGCTCGGGCTTGGCGTGCTGCGATTTGCCCTTTGTGCATTGGCCACACCTGCGGGATTGATCTTTGGGGTGATTCTCCACGGCTGCTCGTTCGCTTTGGTGTTTGTCACCGCACAAATCTATCTCGATCAGCGGGTCGAGCCGGCATGGCGAGCTCGGGCGCAGGCACTCATGGCGGTAATGAATGGAGGGATGGGCGGCCTAGCGGGATACTTGGGTTCCGGCGTGTGGTTTTCCGCATCGACCCAGGAAGGCCACACGCGGTGGCCGCTCTTTTGGTCCGGACTATCGCTCGTGTCCGCAGTGGTATTGTTGCTTTTTCTTTCGATGTATCGCGGCCGCGGATCAGGTCGTTTGAAGCGCGAAGGCGAGTTGTGATCTGGTTGCTATTCGTTAATCAGCCGTGTGATCGGCGAGGCATGGGCAATGAATACGGTCTCGATCATTGATCCGCTTGCGGACCAAACGACGGCCCGGTATCTGCGTCGCATAGGCTGATCCTCGGCCGATGGCCAATGAGGGCCCTATCCCTATCAATCGGCTTCGGCTAACGGCGGGAGAAGCAATTCACGGCTCTTCTTGGTCACGGATGGGAGCCAAAAATCGAGGGCCGAAATCGTCATCTTCTCTCGACGGCGGCGTTTTCTCTAAATTTATCCAGAAAGTTCTTGCCGCACATTTCGTCAGTGGTAGCTTCCACCCCTTTTCCCCAATTTCTCCTCATCTCATTTCGTATGCCGACCATCAATCAACTCGTGCGCAAAGGCCGTCGCGCGGTGCGGACCAAATCAAAGTCGCCGGCTTTGGACGGCAACCCGTTTCGTCGGGGTGTATGCGTGCAGGTCATGACCCGCACTCCGAAAAAGCCCAACTCCGCCATTCGTAAGGTGGCCAAAGTTCGTCTGACAAACGGTAATGAAGTGATTTCGTATATCCCGGATGAGGGTCATAATCTTCAAGAGCACTCTATCGTTCTCGTCCGGGGCGGCCGTGTTAAGGACTTGCCCGGCGTTCGCTACCACATCGTGCGCGGGACGCTTGACGCCACAGGCGTGGAAAAACGCCGCCGTAGCCGCTCCAAATACGGAGTGAAGCGTCCTAAGGTAGCGAAGAAATAATATTTAAAGGAGAATCTGCCTCATGTCACGTCGCCACAGAGCAACCAAACGCCGAGTCGAGCCCGATGCCCGCTACAAGAGCCCGCTCGTAGCGCATCTCGTCAATGTCATCATGAAGAGCGGTAAGAAGAACATCGCTCAACGAATTGTCTACGGTGCCTTCGAAAAGGTTTCAGAGAAGTTGGAAAAGGGCGACCCGGTTGACTTAATGTTGGGCGCG
>JBDNFZ010000462.1:0-3058 GCA_041689555.1 Opitutaceae bacterium
CAGCGGCAGGCGCTCGTCTGGCTGATCCTGGGCGTCGTCATGGTGACGACGGTGGTCGTGACCGCGCTCCTGCCGAGTTGGTATCTCGCGACCACCAAGGTCCGCGTCGAAAAACCCGAGGGCGAGATGAAGCTGTTCTCGGCTCAGGCCAGCGGCGCCTACGACCCGTTTTTCCTGCAGGATCAGTTCAAGATCATGCAGTCGGAGAAGATTCTCTACCCCGTGATCGCGAATCTCGGCCTCGGCGCCAAACTCGCCGAGAGCCTCGGCGCGCCCGGCGTCGTGCTGCCGCGGGCGACAACCTACCGTTACCTCGTCAACAAGATGCTGCGGATCGAGTCCCAGCGCAGTTCCTCGCTGATCGAGATCAACATCTATTCGCAGGACCCCGGCCTCGGCGCCGACATCGCCAACGAAATCGCCCGCGTCTATTCCGAGGATCGCATCGCGCTCGCCACTTCCGAACAGCGCGAGGGCTTCGCCAAACTCCGTCAGGAACTCGTCATTCAGGAAGCGGCCGTCTCCGCCCAGCGCGACCGCGTCGAGAAGCTCCGCAAGGATCTCAATATTTCCGGCGTCGATCTCAACGCCCGCTACTCCGACATGGAGATCGAGACCCTGCGGCAGATGCAGAACTCGATGATCGCGCTCAGTGTCGACGCCATCGGCCGGCGCACCCGCTGGGAACGTTTCCGCAGCATCCCCGTCGAGGACCGGATCGGGCTCGTCAACTCCGAGCTGATTCCCGACCAGAATATCCAAAATCTCCTGCAGGCCTATCTCGTGGCCGACCAAAAACTCACCCAGCTCAAAGGCCGCCTCGGCGAGGCCCACCCCGACCTCATCGCCGCCGTGGACAACCGCGCCAAGATCAAGGAACAGCTCGATGCCCAGCTCCGCGGCTACGAAAGCTCGCTGGAGATTTCCTACAAGGAGGCCGACTCCCGCGTGACCGAACTGAAGCGTCAACTCGCCCAGGCCAAGGTCGACCAGATCCTCTCCGCCCGGGACCGGATGCGACCCTTCGAGGAAGCCGCGCAGAAACTCGACGACGAGACACGCCTCCTGACCACGCTCAAGCTCACCCTGCGCCAGCGCGAAATCGATTTCCAGGTGCCGAAGCGCACGATCGCGATTCTCAATACCGCCGAGCCCGCACGTTTTCCCAGTCGCCCGAGCTGGCCGCTCAATCTCGCCTTCGCCGGGCTGTTCGGCGTCGTGCTGGCGGTGGGGACGGCGGTGCTCCTGGAATATTTCGACACGAGTTTTCGTAACGTCGCCGACGTCGAGACCCGCCTGCGCCTGCCCGTGCTCGGGATCATTCCCTTCCAAAGCGATCCGCTCGCCCACGCCGCCGATCCCGACCCGGCCGACGCCGAGCCGTATCGGGTCCTGCACACCAATCTCAACCTGGCGCTGCCGCCGGGCCAAGCCGCCTGCCTCGTCGTCCTCTCCGCCGGTCCCGGCGAAGGCAAGAGCACCACGCTCCACCGCCTCGCCCGCATGATGGCCGCCGGCGGCGAACGCGTGATCCTCATCGACGCCGATCTCCGCCGGCCCGTGCAACATCGCCTCGCCGATCGTCCGAAGTCGCCGGGCCTGAGCGAGCTCCTCACCGGCGCTCAGACGCTCGACACGGTGGTGCAAGCGCAGATTGCCCCCGGACTCGACTTCATCCCGAGCGGCGGTGCGCCGCTCTTCACGTTGAGCATGGTCTATGCGAGCCGCCTCCGCGAGCTGATCGCCACCCTGCGCGGTCGCTACGACAAGATCCTGTTCGATTCTCCGCCGATCATCGGGGTCAGCGACGCCAGCGTGCTCGCCGGTGCGATGGACGGGGTTGTCCTCCTCATCCAGCACCGGCGTAATCCCGCCGCGATGGTCCTGCGCGCGCAGCAGATCGTGGCCGGCGTGAAGATTCCCCTGCTGGGCGTGGTCTTGAATCAGGTGCCGCCCCGCTCCGGCGAGGACTACGGTTACTACACGCACAACTACGCTTACTACAGCGACGGCCAGCACTCGACCCGGCCGGCCCGTTCCGAATCGAAGGGTAAACCGTCACAGGCCGAAAAGCTCGTTCTCGGCGAGTCCGACGACCGGAGGGCGTAGTCGTGGCTGTCGATTCCCTCGCGCGAAGAGCTGTAGGGCGGAAGAGGAAGTGGTCTCGGTTCGTTCGTGCTGCGGCGGTGGGAGCGCAAGGCATCGGCGTGATTGCCCTGGCTCAACTCGGTTGCATCGGCGCGGCGGAGCGCACCGCGTTGCGGATCGTGGGATCGGATGTGCTGGGCGCCGATTTCACCCAACGCCTTTTCGCGGCCGGCTCGCAGGCCCGGCTCAACCTGCACGTCACCCTCGACGGGAGCCTGCCGGCGGCCGGCCGGCTCCAACAAGGCACCGCCGATGCCGGGTTGCTGATTCTCGCGCCGGGATCGGCGACTTTTCCGGTGGGGTTTCGACGTGTGCCGCTGGCTTACTTTGCCGTGGCGGTCGTCGCGGCCGCAGAGAATCCCCTGGATCGAATCACGCCGGGCCAACTCACCGCGGTGTTTGGCCCGCGGGAGACAGCGACCGCCCCACGCTGGGGCGACTTGGGTTTAGCCGAGCCTTGGGCGACGCGGGCGATCAGCCTGCACGCGCCGGCGCCGGCCGACGGATTGGCGCATGACCTTTTTCGGCATCTCGTCCTCGGTGGCCGGCCTCTCCGCGATACGGTCGTCCTGCACAAGGAAGGCGGACAAGCCGTTGCGCCGGCGGTCGCCGCCCGCCCGGGCGCGATCGGATTCCTCCCCGCGACGGACGCCCTGTCCGCCGGACTGAAGATCTTGGCTGTCGGCGTCACCGAGTCCTCGCCTGCGTTCCGACCGGAAGCGCGGGCGCTGCACCTCGGTCGTTATCTCCTCCGGCTGCCGCTCGAACTCGTCTATCGCGAGACAGCATCCCCGGAGCTGGCGGCCTTCCTCCAGCTGGCTTTGGGCGAGCAAGGGGCGGCGCTGTTTGCTTCCTCGGGTTTGATTCCGAGCCCGGCTGAGGCCCGCGCTGAGGCCTTGGCGGGGTTGCG
>JBDNFZ010000463.1:0-5135 GCA_041689555.1 Opitutaceae bacterium
CCCATCGCGGCTGAGAAACGCACTCCCGAAGTCGGCGATGAATCCCGGCCGCGCCGCTTCAACTGCCGCCAACTCGGCTGCGACGACTCGGAGCAGTAGATTTTTGCAGAAGGAGCCGAAATCTAAAACCGTTTTGGGATAGTCCTTCGCCAAGTGGAGAAGCCCCCAACGCGCGTGCATAATGTCGCCACTCTCCGCCAACGCATTTGCAGCCAGCAGCATTTTCAGTGGGATCGCAGCGGCGCTAACGGCGGCTTGCGAAGTAGCCAAGCGTTCTGCCGCGTCTCGCGCGAGAAACTCAGCCAGCTCGCTAGCGAGATTGACGTCGTAGCGTGGGTCGCCGGCCACACGTGCGCGATAAACAAACAGCCCGACATTCGCTTTTACAGCGGGACGGAGTCGTGCGGGCAGTCGTGCGTAATCGAAGTGATCGAGGTAGGAACACGGTTTGTCGAAGCCGGCGATCTCAGCCCAACACACATCCAGCAGCGGCGAATGCAGCATGACACATTCGCCGATGGTTGCGGCACCGTTGATAAAATGCTCCCACATCGGGGCAAAGTCCACGTCGATGGGAATGCGACTCACCGAGGCAGCCGGATCGATTTCGACCGCGCGGATCAAGTGACCGAGGGCGACCTCGTAGTTGCCGATGCGGCTCGCGCAACAGGCCAGCTGATAGTCGCCCTTTGGGCGATCAGCCTTGGCAAGAAAGTCGTAGGCTTCGTCTGGCCTACCGGCGTAATTCAGTGCGAGTGCGACATGGAGCTGACCCGCTTTGGGCATGATGCCGGCCGCATTCATCGCCAGCCCTCGGTCCGCCGCTTCTGTGTAGGCACCCGTATTACAGTCCAGAAGCAAAAGGACGAACGAAGAGAGATTCCGCGCGGGCCACGGCAAGTCGGGCGGGAGGGATGCGAGTGCAGCACGAAGGGGAGAGGCCAAGCCCTCATCAACGAGCTCGTTGAGCGTTCCACACAATGTCCAGTCAGGGCCCAATTCGACGCTGCGCACCGACCCTGTCACAGGATCGGTGAGCTGCAATGAGAGGGCGGGACTCACACTGGTGATCGCCTCGACGGTTGGCGTAACGTCGCCGAAATCAGGTTCCACCCCCTCCTTTCCCATGTAAGTATCAACCGTCAAGACCCAGCTGCCGTCGTTGCCGTTGAGGCGGGAAAGCAGGGAGTTTTCGTGCACGCCGAGAAGATTTCCGTCACCGTCCATCTCGACCTTCTCTAGCCTGACCCTGCCGCGGTAACCGGGGTGGTGGGGCTCCTTGGTTGTTTCCGCGGTGAGCCATGCCGCACATTTCTCAGCAGCTTCAATAGAGAAGAACGCGCGTTCAGCGTAACTGTAGAAGCCATCGCCAAAGCGCGTTTCGTAGATGTCTTCCACATAAACGACCCCGAGGAGAAGGGATTTTCCTGGCATCGCTCGGATCAAGTCTTTGAGGGCTGCTCCGGTCAGATTTGGAGGGCGGAATGCGACCGACCGTTTACCGGCCATGAATGTGATGGCTTCGATTTCTGGGATGAGGTTGTTTTTCATATTTTTTCCTTTGTTTAGCTTGAGATGAAGTTGGCGGCGTGGAGCGTGCGCTCGCCGTTCCAGCGGTAGGCGGTGAGCGGCCCGCCTTTGCCGCACCCGGCGTCGAGGCAGGCGACATTCGGGGTGATTAGGCCGTGCGGTAGGCCCTTGAGGGCGTAGTGGCCGAAGAAGACCGGAGGCGCGTCCGCGCCGTAGCCTTTGATTGCGTCGGCGATTTCGACCGGGAGCGGGACATCGGGGATGTGCGCGCCCGAGGCGAAGGCCATCTCGCGGTAGGTGCGCCCTGCCCCGGGCTTCGGCCAGCAGATGCGGACTTCGTGCCGCTCCGTTCCGTCGGGGTCGGTCGCCGAGGCTCCGTGAGGCAGTGGTGTCTCCGATCCCTTGAGGAGAATCTCTATCGTCCGGTGCTCGTCGCTACCCTTGGTCGAGGCGCGGCGGAGGAACTCGTTGTCGAGGTAATCTCGTCCATTTACCCCAGCGACCAGATCCTCGTTCCATTCGGCGTGAATCACCCGGCATTCTTTGAGATCGAGGTAGAGAGGCAGCGTGCGGAACCAGACGAGATACCCCCGAAGTTCGGCTTCCCGCCCGAGGAAGCTATCAAGGGTGGCGCGGGCCATTTTGAGGTTTCGCTCCGTGTGTGGCCGCAGGAAGCCCCCGTTACCGTCAGGCGTCAGGAGGCTGAGGAGGTTGAACTCGTGGTTGCCGAGGACCATCCGGGCGGTGCCGGCATCAACCATTGCCCGGACAATCCGGAGTGTTTCCCGCGCCTTTGGGCCACGATCCACCAAGTCGCCGACGAAGACCGCCTGCCGCCCTTCCGGATGGCGCCAGATGCCCTTATCCGGGCTGTAACCGAGCTTGGTGAGAAGCTCCTTCAGTTTGTCCGCTTCGCCGTGGACATCGCCGATCAGGTCGAGCCCATGGGCGATTTTTTTGCTACGATTGTTTTTCATCTCGCCTCCATGCTCGTCCCTACGAACGGAGTTGCGAAAAAACATAACAAATCTATCTTAACTTTATAGATATGAGTAAAAGCACCGCGGCACTGAAGAATCTCTCATTGGATCGACTGCTGAACTTCGCGGAAGTCGCCCGAAAAGGCGGAATCACCGCCGTCACGGGTCCCGACGTATCACGCCAGGCTTTAATCTCCCGGCAGATCGCCGAACTCGCCTCCCACTTCGAGGTGGAGCTGACCCGTCGCGCCGGGCGGGGAATCGCGATCACGCAGGCGGGCGCCCAGCTCGCGCGGCTCGTGAACGAGTTTGAGACCGGGATCGAAGAGATGAGGGCGGACGTAAAGGCCGCACCTGTGGCCTACTCGATTGGGGCGTCAAACAGCGTGCTACACTGGCTGTTCCTGCCGAAACTGAAAGCCATCTCGGCCGAACTGCCCGCTGTGAAGTGGACGATGTTTCACGAAGGCACCACCACGATTGGGGAGAAGGTCACGATGGGGGAGATCGACTTCGGAATCTGTGTCGGGACGCCGGAGGGCGGCGCACTGAGCCGAAGATTCTTGGGCGACATGGAGTATGCGCTCTTCGTGCCGGCAGCGTTCGGAACCGAAATCGCGGCCGATAAGATTCTGCGCGACTTGCCACTCGCCCTGCCGGTCGGGGGCACGCTACGGAAATCCCTCGATGCCTGGGCAAAGAAGGCCCGCGTCGGCCTACAGGTCCGCCTTGAGGTCGATTCCTACCTGCAAGCAGCGGACACGGTCGCCCGCGGGACGCACGCCGCCGTCTTGCCCTCGCTCGCCGAGGCGACGATGCCGGAGTCGGTTAGCGTCATCAAGCTCCCGGCCACGGTCGCACAACGGCGGAAACTGTGGCTCGTCTGGACGAACCGCTTGCTGCGCACGCGGGGAGCAGCGGAGAAGGTGCGGGATGGATTAGTCGGGGCGCTGCGGTTCTGACAGACATTCGTCGGCTCACAGCTCACGTTCGCATCGGCACACATAACCTAGGCTGCGCGCGTGACGGTCATCGCATCAAATAAGTTCCTGTAATGCCGTGCTTCCTGTCGCCGGTAGTGGTGGTGTAGTGGCGAAGTATTGGTGGCGTAGCGACGCTTTGCTAACGGACGTTAGGGGTGGCGTGTCCAGACTCGTTATAGGTAGAGCACCGTGCGGACGCAGTCATGCAGAAGGTGAGCGCGGGCCTTTGGCCGTGTAGGCCTGTTAATTTCGGAAGCGGATTCGGAGTCTAATTTACGTCGCCTTGGCGTCTCTCCGATTTGGCAAAGTCGAATTAATCTGCGTGAGTTTCCGTGTGAGCAATTTCGAAAAAGTGACTCAGCCTGAAAGGAGTATTGAGGTCCTGACCTACACGTCAGGGCAAGTTTGCACTGCGCTTCAAATCAGCAAGGTGACGCTCTGGCAATTGGAACGGCGTGGGGTGCTCCGGCCGCTACCTTACTTCCGTCACAAACGCTACTCCGTCGATGCAGTTCGTCGGATAGTTTCGCCAGCGCAGACATCAAAACACCGTTGTTTGACGCCATCGGAGTCCGATGCGTCCAACCTATGTCATATCCTTCGCCCGCTCCCGCTTTCCGACCCATTAAGAAACTGAAATGCTCCCCTCTCAGCATGCAGCCAGCACTTTGCGCGGACGGCCGCCGCCCGCACCATTGCGCTTAGCCGCCAGTCGCTTTGCCTTGGTGCGTGAACTGCCGCCACGAGCCCCGAGGGCGACCGCCGCATGATTCTTCGGCGCTGGCGGCGAGTCGCCGGCCTCGGCGTAGGTTTCGAGCGCGAGCGTCAGAGCAGCGTGAATTTCGCGAGCCGCCTCTTCGCGGGTGTCGCCGTGCGCCATGATGCCCGGTATATCGAGCACTTGGGCAACGAAGCATTCGTCGCCCGTTTCGGCGCTATACCAGATGCGAATTTCGTAACCGTCGGGGTTGGTCTTCATTTTTTAAATTTGGTGAGGTGCTCTCTGACTTGGCGAACCTGGTAGCTCTTAGCTTTGCCGCTGGCGTCTTTGAATGTTGATCAGATCGCGACCGACCATGCGGAAGACGTTGTGACTGCCGGCCTGCTTGCTCGAATAGCCGAGGCGAATGAGCAGATGGCAGAGATCATCATAACGGATGCCGGCGTCGACTTCGCCGCTCATCACCTTTGCCAGAGTCTTTTTCCAGTTTCCCATCTTTGGAAAGATAAACCCAACCGCTTGGGTTTATCAAATCGAATCAGATCGACCAGAGGTTTGACTGCAAAGCGCCTGATGACGCACGTTTTCTACACCTCTTTTTCTACACCTTCCGCCGCAAATGAGCATATTTCGGAAACGTCAGGAAAGCCGTGCACGCCAGTTTTACCTCTAAAAACACCTCTCGGAAACGATGAGAAATAATGGGCAAAAACGGTGTTTGGGCTTCTGAGACCTGCGTGTCTACCAATTCCACCACCCGGGCAAGAGCGGAGCGGAAACCACACACCGCCGCGAGCCGGAGCAAGAAAATTGATTTCCCTCGCCCCACGCCCGCCATCAACCTGCCCCTCCCCATGAAAAAAGAAGCCATTCTCCAGAAATTCCGCACGGAACGCGTCATCGCCCTCATTCGCGCCGACA
>JBDNFZ010000464.1:0-5575 GCA_041689555.1 Opitutaceae bacterium
GCGCAGCGCGCGCAAAGCGGACAGGCTTTCGGACAACTTGGAGGAATGCGTCGAAGGAGTTGCCGGCATGAAAACAAATTGAGCCAGCAAGCCGGCATGGTCAACCTGCTTCCAGCATTTGCGCCCCGCCGTGACGGTTGGCGTTGGCCCAAGCTACGCCCCCTCCATGCCCTCCGCCATCCGTCGTCCCTCCGCCGTCCTCCGCCCTCCGTCATCCGTCCTCCGTCCTCCGTCCTCTGTCCGTCCTCGGTATTCCTCCTGTGCAACCCTCCGTCCTCCGCCCTCCGCTCTCAGCTCTCAGCTCTCAGCTCTTAGCTCTCCGCTCTCCGCCCTCCCCCTCCTTCCCCAATAACGAATCACCGATAACCAATAACGACTTCAGTCCCTCCGTCCTCCTTCCTCCATTTTGCGCCTTTTGCGCCTCTTTGCGGCCAACATCCTCCGCCCTCCCCCCTTCCCCAATAACGAATCACCGATAACGAATAACGCCTTCCGTCCCTCCGTCCTCCGTCCTCAGCCGTGCGACTGTTTGCGGCTTCCGCGCCTCTTCGCCGCAACCAGTTTCTCCTTCCCTTCCTTTCCGAAAAACCAATCAGCGGCAGCTGTGAATGTGATAAAGTAAAAACTAACCGCTCACATTCGCGGCGACATGTCACGAAATCTGCGAGTCGTTGCACTCATGCGTGGTTCCGGTCATCCCGCCATCGCTCGAACACTCAAGACTTCATTTTCCCTCAACTCTTCAAGCGCACCTGCAGCGACCGCAATGACCGCGACCGTTTGTCCCTTAGCACCCAGCACCTCGGCGGAATAGCCCTCTTCGCCATCAGGTGCGACATGATGCTCCACCAGACGCACCAAGTCACCGCGCCGCAGCCGGTATTCCGGCAGGTCGCGAGCTAGGGCGAGGTTAGCATACAATGGGTATTTCATGAACGAAGAATCTCGATTGGAATCAAGGTGACGAACTTTGTGACGCCTGACAAGTGCTCTGTCATCCAGATCGTTTTCACTCGAAGGCCCGCTCCCAGCGGGCCACGCAGCACCCCGACAAGCTCATAGTAGCGCCCGAACTTGTTGTCATCGACCTGATTTGCCTCGCTTGCATCACGAAGCATTTCGAGTTCTCCCATCAAGGCGTCGGGATTGAGTATCGTAAATCCGCCGCTTCCCAAAAAACCGGATTTATCGCTCCGAACCTGCCTCACCAAGAGATAGCCCGTCAACTTTTCGCGCGCGATAATGGCATGGGTAGGCAGCTTCACAACGACCCCGATCTTGGCGCATAACCCCGACCACCATCAACTGCATCATGAAATCCATCCACATCGACGCTCCCACGCACGTCGTCTTCGGCGTTCAAGGCAATGCCGCCCGCCACATCACTTTCCGGCGAACGGTTTGCCGCCAGCAGCCGCAATATTTCTGCCTGAAACGGCGTTAGAGACATGCTTCAATCCTGAGGGCTGCAGCTGCGGCGGCGCGATTGCCGTTTTGCCGCAATCGACGGATAACCAAGCGCAGATCGTCTGTCGTTTCCAGCGGCGCACCCAGTCGGCGGGTCCAAAAGCAACTCGGATATTTTTGCAAGGCCGTCTGCGCCTGTTGCATCGCTTCTACGAGGATGGCAACGTCATGTATGGCTTGATATCCGGACATGCGTGGAAATTGCTTCGCCATCGCGGCGCTGGCAAGCGGGCACTTTACCTGCTTTCGGCAAGACGAGTTATTTTACCCATTCCAGCCCGCTCCGAGCACGGCGCGGGAAATTGCGAGCCCCAGCCCCTGCGATACTCCGGTGACGAGGATGTTTTTACCCATGTGCTGGTTGCCCGGCCTAGTTGCCGGGGTTGGAACTCTCTCCCACCTCCCGGATCAGGAGCATCGCTTGTATCCTGTCGGGATCCTGCACGGTGCTTTGGACGCCGACCAGCATCCAAAACGACTCACGCTGACCGTAGAAGATGCTGAAGTTTGAATGAGGAATCGGTTTCTGTCGCCAGCCGTGGCCTCGGATCGCGCAACTCTCCGGATATTCAGTGGTGGCGCCCACACACAAAAGATACCTGGCAAGAAATTGTTCTGCCGCCCTCTCTCCGCCCCGTGCCTTATAATAGTCGTAAGCCGCCTGCAAGTCACCGGCGTAGCCCGCCACCTGCACCCATTGGCTCATCGCCGCAGCTTCTGCTCCGCGTCACCCAAGGAAAATCGCTTGCTTGCATCGACCAGAGCTTGCTCGGCCCGGGCCTGCAATTTCTCCGCCTGCGCGGGAGAAAGGTCAGGCGCGTTTTCCGCCGCCAGCCACAACCAGTCAGCCAGAGCTCGTTTCTCCTGTGGGTTGAGCGTCTTCAATTGGCTTTCCAACGTAGTCATGCAATCGGCTTAACTCTCAATTCTGCCAAGGCAAGCATTGCTCCGCCTTCAGCTCTCAGCTCTTAGCTCTCCGCTCTCCGCTCTCCGCTTGCCTCTCCCAAGCCCGGCGTAGGCGAGTCGTCAGCCCGACTGACCTTGCCCGTCCGCGTTTGCGCGATGTTGTCCACGAAGCGAATCCATCGCGGGATATTGAAAGGTTGCAAGCGACTCGCGGCGAAGGACCGCAGCTCAGCTTCTGTGATCGCCGGATTCCGGCACACCACCTCCGCGCAAAGAATCTGCCCGAGCACGGAGTTCTTCCGGCCCAACACCCGGACCTGCGCCACGTCCGGATGTTCGCCCAGCACCGCCTCCACCTCATGCGGGTTCACCTTGCTGCCGCCGACATTCACCCAATCGCGCTCCCGGGCGACGATGCGGAAGCGCAGCGGCGTCTCGCTCACCACCTCGATCACATCCCCCGTATCATACCACTCATCTAATTTTGTGCTTTTTGCGCCTTCTTGCGGCAATTCTCCGGTTTGAACAAACTCACCCAGCAGGCTGTGATGCACGTGGATTCTCCCATCGCGCAACATGACTTTCCCTTCCAAACCGGGCGAGATGGCAAACACATCACCGTCTGCGACCAACAATGTTCCGGCCTCGGTCGAGGCATAGACATTGTGGAGGCGCGCCTGCGGAAACAAAATCGCGAGCTTCTGCAGCAGCCAGGCGTCCGCACTTTCTCCGCCGAGCGTCACCGAGCGAACATGCGCCAGCGGTCGATCCATCGGCAGCAGCAACCGGTAAAAACTGGGCGTGGCGGAGATGTGCGTGACCTTGTGCCGCTCAAGGGCCGCCAGCACTGCAGCCCGGTCAAGCCCATAGACATTCACCAAGGGGCAGCCATTGGCCATCCGCTCGTAACCAACCTTCGCGAGCCAGAGTTTGATTGGCTCGGCTTTGGGACTGGGCACGCTCTGGACAAGACGCAACAGGGTCTCCGCATTGGCGACATCGGTGACACGCATTTTGCCATCTTCGGCGGGCAATTTCAACCGGTGACAGTTTGTCACCAGTTGACTTCCTTCATCGCCGAGCCGCTGTTTCAGCTTGTTCCAGTATTTTCTGGCGGCCTGGAAATCAGCTTGTTGGGTAAGAACTTGAATGATGTCCACGACCGAGAAAAACCAAGTCTCGGTTTTCTCGTCGTAGAGACGGCGGATTTCACGTTCCTCGAAAATGGCGGGGATGATTTTCATGGTTTCGGATGATTGTTGAACCGCTAATCTTCGCTAATGCACACGCGGCAAGGAGCGAGCATCGAGTAGCGAGGAGCGAGAATCCAGGACCAATAACCGATAACCGGACGGCGCAGCCGTCTCAGCTTGTCTCAGCTTTGTTCCTTCACCCGCCCTCCGCTTTCAGCTCTCAGCTCTCAGCTCTTAGCTCTTAGCTCTCCGCCCTCCGCCCTCTCTCCACTGAGCTCCGTCCCCCGCCCGCGGCGTTCACGACTTCAGTCTCTGAATAAACAGCGCCTCGAAAACTTCGTAAACGAGATGACGCTCCTCGATCAGGATGGCTTCAATGGCACCATCGGCGGCGTAATTGAAAATTATGCGATGACGGCCGACCGGGAGCCGATAGTAACCCGAGAGCGCGGCTTCCAGTGCGCGGATTTCCCCTTGCTCCTCGCGCAATCCGATTAGGGCATGCTTGACGGCGCGCCGCGGTTCGGGCGCGAGGCGACGGGCAAACTCGATGATTTGAACCGAAGGCCGGACCACCCGGCTCATTCCGGAATGTCCTGCAGTTTGCCAAACTGCGTCCGACCGGCTTGGTGTTCGGTCAGGGCGTGCATGGCGGCCGCGTTGCCCATGATCTCCAGTGTTTCGGCAATGGCGCTCATGCGAGCATGGCCAATCATGCAAGCCACCGGCTCATCGTGGCGCGTGACGGTGACTACTCTCCCCTTTTCGGCCGCCTTGACCAAGGAGGGAAAAGAGTCCTGCCCTTCTGAGATGCTAACGGTAGATTTCACGTAGATACCTGTATTTACTGGATCGGGAAAGTCAATGCCTTGGTCGTCCGTTTTTTGCGCCCCTTGCGCCTCTTTGCGGCCAAATTGATTGACGGAAATCTTCGTCCACTTGCCTCTGCCAACGGCCAAAGCCTTGCCCCCTGACGCCGGCGGCATCGGGGACGATGCGCCCTACCTCGGACGATAATGCAAGCGGGTTGAGGTCAACTCGCTTCACCCGGGCGACTTTTTCCCACTTTCCAGCTTTCCACATTCCACGTTCTGCTTCGCCGCAATCGCCATGAGCTGCAGCTCCGCCGAAGGATTAGCCGCAAAAAGGCGCAAGAAGCGCAAAAAAATCATGCATCCGATATTGGTGTTACCTGCCTGCCCGAAGCAGCGAGGCTACCCCCATTCTCTGCGCCCCCGATTCATCTTGGCCGCACGAATTTCGTCGGGCAACCTCACCCCATGCCGACAGTTTTGCGTTCTGGCCCCTACCGCTTCTTCTTTTACGCGAGCGACCGCCACGAGCCGACGCATATCCACGTCGAGCGCGACGCATCCAAAGCCAAATTCTGGCTCGAGCCGATTTTTTTGCAGTCGAGCACAGGCTTCTCCCGTGCCGACCTCAACGCCATTTACCGTTTGATTGAGCAAAACCACCCACTACTATTACAGCACTGGCATGACTACTTTAATTCTTGATTCCGCCGCCCTCAAAGCGACCGCCGTTCAGACCACCGAAGATTCGCTCGTTGTAGAGCTGGTGGACGGACGCTCTATCTCCGTTCCGCTAGGGTGGTACCCGCGCCTTTTCCACGGCACCGTTACAGAGCGCGGGCATTTCAGATTTATTGCGGGCGGCGAGGGCATCCATTGGCCTGACCTTGACGAGGACATCAGCGTCGAAGGGATCGTTGCTGGACGCCCCTCGGGAGAGAGTCAGCATTCTTTACAGCGATGGTTGGATTCTCGTTCACACAAATAACGCGATCATGCGCTGCAGCGACCCGATCATTTGAAAGGAGGTGTTTGAACAGGAGGTAACGGAGAGAACAGAGGGCGCGCTCAAGGATGAGTTCGAATGTCACCACTGACCGAAGGATTCACGTATTACGAAGCAAACGGGGGCTGTATAGTAACGAGGGAGGCCACGCCAGAGGCGCCTCTCCCTGGAGCTCAGGAACGTCCGGTGGA
>JBDNFZ010000465.1:0-8776 GCA_041689555.1 Opitutaceae bacterium
CTCATCGACCGAGTAGCGGTGATACCCGCCGCCCACATGATCGTGGATGCCGCCCTGCGCCATCTTCCGCAGCGTGTGCCCGACCATGTCGACCGCCGCGCGACCCGGCTCCGACGCCACGCCCTGCTGCGCGGCACAACGCAACAGAAACGCCAGATTGCTCGCGCGCGGAAACTTCGGCGCGCCGCCAAAGCCGCCGTTCGCCGGATCAAACGCTTCGTGGTAATGCTGGAATCCTTTCTCAAACGCCGCGCCCGCCGCCTCCGCCAGATCACCGCCGACCCCGGACTCGGCCGCGACCTCGCCGTTCTCCGCGCGCGCCCCGAGCAGATCGAGCACCCGATCCCCCTCGGCCACCAGCTTGGCGCGCTCGTTCTTCCAACCCGCCGTGATCGCCCGCAAGAGCGCCGGGAAACCCGGCCGGCCGTGCCGGTCCGCCGGCGGAAAATATGTGCCGCCGAAAAACGGTTTGAGCTCCGGCGTGAGCCATGCCGAAAGCGGCCAGCCCCCGTGCCCCGTGAGCGCCTGGACGTAGGCCATGTAGACTTTGTCCACATCCGGCCGCTCCTCGCGGTCGACTTTGATCGAGATGAAATGCTCGTTAAGCAGCGCCGCCACCGCGTCGTCTTCGAACGACTCGCGCGCCATCACGTGGCACCAATGACACGTCGCGTAACCGATGCTCAGGAAAATCGGCTTCTCCTCCGCTCGTGCCCGAGCGAACGCCGCCTCACCCCACGGCAGCCAATGCACCGGATTGTCCGCGTGCTGGCGGAGATAGGGCGACTTTTCGTGGGCGAGGGCGTTGGACATCGTAAAAGAGAAGCCACCAAACACCGGAACCGCACGAAAAACAAAACCCGGCCGCTGAAAAGCGCCGTCGCCCGGGCTTGCCTCATACCTCGTGCCGGGGAAAGTGCCGGGGTGCCCGCCGTCGTTTCATCGTCTTCGCTCCCTGTCGATTCGGTGAATCTGCCGTTCCTCGGCGCGCGCACCGACAGCCACGCGCTGTTCCAATACCTGCTGCTCGGCGGCTCGGGAGACTGCGTGGATTTCGCCATTCCGGGCTGGGTCGCGCTCCGGGAGCACCTCGCGCCCGGCGCGAGAGTCTCGTTTCATCTGCCGTTTCGGGCCCGGGCCGACTTTTTTGACGAGGGCGAGGTCGTCACCGCGCGGCCCGATGCCGAACAGGGCGGGCAAATCGCGACGGCGCGCCTCACCGGCCGCTCGCCGCTGCGTTATCCGGTGTTCGCCGAGCCGGCCACCGGCACCATCGCCTTTCACGATTCCGACGGCGCACCTGCGGAGCCCGTCGAGCTCGCCCGCGCCCTGCTGCGCGACTGCGCCTTGGCGAAAAACGGGGTGCGCGTCTACTTCAAGCACATCATCCCGCTCTTCTCGCGCATCACGATGGTCTCGTCGAAGGACTATGCCCAACTCCGCACCGTGCTGCTCGGCGAGATTCGCGGGAAGATCGCCGCGAACGCCGCGGCGTTCGCGCGCTGGGGCGAGGCGATCGCGGCCGACGATTTCGTCGTCGGCGACCTGCCGGGTGTGCTGGACCTGGAGGCGTTGCGCGCCGCCGTGGAGCCCGAGATCAACAACGAACTTTTCGACAGCGTGTTCGACCGCACGGTGACCGCCCAATACCTGGATGCCATCCGCCTGCTCGAGCGTCGGCTCTGCCTCAACTACAACACGCTCGTGCTGCTCTACGCCGCCGCACTGCGATACCTGATCACGGCGCGCCCAGCCGGCGCACAAAATCCGTCGCGTCCGCCGGCGTGGTCCCGGTGGCGAGACGCCAGTCCACTTCCTTGTCGGCCTCAAACCAGCAGAGGGCCGCGAGCTTCCACGCCCGCGCGGTGTCGGCGCTTTCGCGCAGCCACGCCGCCTTGTCTCCGCCCGTCGCGGCCGTGGCCGTCTCGAAAACATAAAGCGGCTTGCCCGGCGCGAGCGCCCGCAGCTCGCCGACCGCCGGCCCCAGGATGTCGGCAAACGGGCGCCAGCGGCTCTGCCAGCCGTGCTTGGCGGGAGTCTGCGTGTCACCCCAGTTGTAGCCGTCCACCCCGACGACATCGACCCACGGGTCGCCCGGATAGTAAGCCGCGAGCGTGTTCCAACCGGCGTCGGCCGCGTTGCCGGGTCCGGGCACGGATTCGGCGTTGGGGCAAAATGCGAAACGAATGCGCTCCGCCGCCGGCCCGCCGGCCTTGGCGCGCACGCGGGCGACGATGTGGCGCCAGAGCTCCTGGTAAACCCGCGGCGCCCGGGCGTCGTAGGTGTCGCGCGTCACACCCCAATGATAGCGCCCGAGGTTGAACTCGTGCATCAGGCGCACGATCACCGGCCCGCTCTGGGCGACGAGGAGCGCGGCAAACGCGTCGATATAGCCGTCGTAGCCGCCGCCAAGAATCCACGCGGCGGGCATGATCACCTCGGTGCCGTCCGCCCGATAAAACATCGGCTCCCACGTGATGACCGGAACCGCGCCGGCACCGCGAATCGCCTCAAGCGACGAGGCCAATCCCGCGAGGTCGGGCGCGGCGGGCCGCTCGGGCCATTGCTCAAACACGACCACGTGCCCCGGGCGCGCGCCGAGCCGCTCGGCCAGCGCGGCCAACCGCCCGGCGGTAATCGGACGTCCGTCGAGCGCGACCCCGAAGCGTGCGGCCATAGACACGGGGGGCGGATTCCCCGCTCCCGCGCAGGCGGACAACGGCAAGAGGGCGGCGGCGATCAGCAGGGGGCGGAGCACGGGGAGAACGGTTTCAGGCGGTGTCCAGCGGAGCCGTCTCCGCCTCCACCTCGGGCCAGTTGAAGTAGAGCGTGGTGGCGAGGATCAGCATATGGTAGGCGCACCAGAAGCTGTTGACCGCGATCGCCGCCACGGGCTCGCGCACGTAGTAGAGCTGGTTGAGACCCCAGACGAGCCCGGCAAACGACACGACCGCCAGCGTGAGCTGGGGCCAGAACGTGCGCAACGGCATCGATGCGCTCTGGCCCTTGGGCGTGATGCCGAAGGTGCCGCGCACACCGATCAAGCCGAGGAACGACGCCTTCATGTAAACGGGGAAGCTGATGTTGTTCAGCAGCAGCGCGGTGAAGATCTCGCCCGGCCGGTAGCTGCGGCGGCCGAGGCTGTAGATAAACATCAACAGCGAGAGCAGGATGTAGGGCGCGAACACCATCATGAAGATCTCCGGCCGGGCGAAAAACGACGGAATGCCGAAGAACAGATAGAGCAGGGGACACAGGACCAAAATGAAAAAAGTCCAACCCACGAAGTAGTGCGTGCCCGACAGAAAATATTCCCACCATTTCACGGCCGGCAGGGCGCGGGGGTTCCTGAAAAAATGCCCGACGATGGTGCGAAACAGCCCGACCGTGCCCAGGGCCCAGCGGAACTGCTGCTTAAAGTAGCCGGCGAGATCCGCGGGCCCGAGGCCGAAGGCGCACGGCCGGTTCAGAAAGCTCGAGCTCCAGCCTTGGAGGTGAAATTTGAGCGAGGTCGCGAAGTCCTCGGTGATCGAGGTGTGGTCGAAGCCCCCGACAGCCATCAGCGCCTCACGGCGGAACATCACGTTGGTGCCGCAGCAGAACATCGCGTCCTGACTGCTCTTGCCCTCGCAGATGTATTCGTAAAACACCGCCTGCTGGAGGCCGGCCGCGCGGGCCACGCGGTTGACGTCGAAGTTCGTGTAATACTGCGGCGTCTGCACGAACGCCAGTTTCGGACGCGGCTCCATCTGCGCGACCAGCGCCTCCACGAAGTCGGGGAAGGCGTTCATGTCGGCGTCGAATACGACCACATATTTCTCCTTCTCGGGGCGCAGTTTGTTTTGGTAAGGGCGGAACTGGAAACCCTCGTGATGCCGCCCGTCGGCGAACTCCAGCCAGTCGTTGATCATGCCGGCCTTCGCGCCGTGCCACTTGCGCCGAAACACGTTCACGCTCATCCGCCGGCAGAGCGCGTCCACGTCGGCGCGGTAGGCGGCCATCTTCACCGGGTCCTGCTTCGGCAGATCGTAGCGCGTATCATCCAGGAAATAGAGGTATTTGTTCGGATAGGTGAGGTTGTAGAAACACGTGAGCGTGTCCTCGATCACCGCCAGCGGCTCCTTGTAGCTGGAGACGATGATTGCGACGGGCGGATAGCTTTCCAGCACCGGAAAAGTCTGACCGGCCGCCTGCAACTTGGCGGGCTCCACCTTCCGCACGACGTGCAGGATGTTGATGAAATAACCCAAGCTGTGGATCAGGATGAAACTCTCCGCCGCCAGCAGCACGCCCACCGCAAGTTTGTCCGCCCACGAATAGTCGGCGCTGAAGAACAGCCAGGTGCGCGTGATCAGGTAGACAAACACCGCGACGAGCGTGCAGATGAGCGCCAGGGGCAGGAGCACGGGCTTGCGGACGGCGGGAGCGGTGGTCATCGGATCGGGCTAAAATCGGAAGGCGAGCCGGGCGTGCACGCGCCGGTCGTCCCATTGCTCTGAAAATGTCTGCGCAAAGCCCAGGCGTATCACCCACCGGTCGAGCCACTCGCGCGCGTAGTCGGCCTCCAATGAAACCCCCTGGTTCCCGTCGTTGCTCGCCGAGAAGTTGGCGCGCAGGTCATACCATTGCTCCTGCGCGCCGATAAAGAAGTCGCGCGCCAGATCGTGCCGCCACTCCAGCGCGACCGCCGCCCCGAGGTGGTTTTCCGGCGTCCAATACGGATGCACGATGTTCGCCAGCGCGGGGCCGGCATACTGGTAAATGTTGGCCTTGTCGGTGTCGCGCGTCTCGAGTGTGAGCGTGGTTTTGAAGGTGCGGGGATGATCGGTCCACGTGTAGGCGGGCGCGATCCAGGCCTGCCGGCCGGCGTTGCCATCGGCATAATCGATGGTCGCGACGCGCGCCTCGACTTCCAGTCGCCGGGACAGCGCCGCCCGCGCGCCCAGCCAGCGATGGGTGGAGCGGATGCCCTGATAATAGGCGAACGCGTTGGCCAGTTCCTCGCGCACCTCGATGCCCGCGCCCGCCCTGAACCCGTCCTTGAACGGCACCCAGGCCTGCGCCCCGCCGGTGTCCACGCTGCCGATCTGCGGCCCCTCGTTGTCCTTGTGCGTATAGTCGGCGGAAACCGTGAGCCAGTTGGCCGGGACGCCCTCGGCGCCGAGGGCGAAACCCCGCGCCTCGAAATCGCGCGACAGAGTGTCGGGCGACTCGCGCCAGCGGATCCAGGCGGCGTCCAATCGGAAGCGGTCGTCAAACAGGACCTCGCCGCCGACCCGGGTGCGCAGACGGTGGATGCCGGACAATTCGCCGCGGCCACGCTCGCGATAGGCCTCGATCTGCGCGAACACCAGCGGCTCGGAACGACGCTCGCGGCGGAAGCGGGCCTGCACCGCGAGGCGGTTATTGGCGTCGATGGCCAGCAGGCGGTCGAGCGTGAGCCGCTCGCGGTTGCCCAAGCCCTGTGCGGCCTGCACCTGCGAAAGGTCGAAGCGCGCCTCCTGGTTTCCGGGCGCGACCGCCAGCAGCCGGTCATAGGCCTGCTCGGAGCGCCACCAGCGCCGATCCCACGCGAGTTGTTTGGCGCGGTTCTCCAGCCAGAAGGCACGTTGGAGCAGAAACTCCGCGCGCAAACCCAGGCGCAGTTCCTCCAGCTCGGTGCGTTTCCCGGCCGGCACCGCGGCCAGCAATAGCGGCAACTCCGACTCAAAGCGCTCGGTTTCCCGAAAGGGCTCGTCCACCGCAGGCCCCGTCTTGCCCTGATCGTCCGCTTTTTTGGCGCCGGCGGCCCAGTCGCGCCAGGCGCGCACGACTGCCGGCACGTCACCGGTGACGCTGGCGAGCGCGGCCCGTAGTCCGGCGGCCAGCGCCGTGTCCGCCGGTCGAGCCCACCGCAGGGCGAAGAGCCGGGCGGAGGTCGACCGTTCCTTGGCCCAGCCCGCCACGCGCGCTTGTTCGAGCAACGGCACGGGATCGGCGGGATTCAGCGCGCGCAAGGCCTCGTAGGCGTCGAGCGATTCGTCGTAGCGGCGACTCCAGCCGAGAGCGCGCGCCTGCTTCAGCAGCACCTGGCGGTTTTCCGGAAACGCCGAGGCCAGCGCGGCAAACTCGCGCAGGGCCTCGTCGTAGCGCTGCGTGATGGCGAGAAACTCGGCGAGGTTGAGCCAAGCGGGAAAATACTCCGCATCGGCCAGTCGCGCCGCTCGCAGGCAACGCAGCGCGAGCTCGAAATCGCCCTGCCCCGCATAGAGCCCCGCCCACTCCGTCAGCCGCGGGGCCGTCTCCGGAATCGTGAGACCGGCGGGGCGCGTTTCGCCGCGCGCCTGATGCCGGTCCGCGTCGGCGGTGATCGCCAGGACGAATTTCTCGTCGCGAACGCCCTCCCTACCCGCAACGGCGAAGCGCGCCGCCGGGCTGCCGGGCTCCGGCGATAACGAGACTTTGGCCGGCAACCGCGCCAAATAGGGCGCCGCCGCATCCGGGTCGCGCCGCTTGGTGTGAATGTCGGCCAAGCTCGTCAACGCCGACTGCGAAGCGGGATTCTGGCGGAGCCACGCGAGCGCGAGGGCCTCCGCCTCCTCCAGGCGATCCATGCTCACAAGCAGGCTCAACAGCTCGCCGCGAATCACATCATCGCCCGGGACCGCCGCCAGTGCCGCACGCAAGGCCCGCTCGGCCGGATAAAAGTCGCCCCATATCAGACGGGCGCGGGCCTGCCGCAGGTCAAACGCGTCGCCCGGCTCCGGCTTCGCCAACCGCCGCGCTTCAGCATAGAGCGCCCGCGCATCTGCGGCGTGTCCGCGCGACGCCTCCAAGTCGGCGAGATCGGCCTTTGCCGTCGGGTTGCCCGGTTCGCGCCCAACGCGCCCGCGCAACCGCGCCAGGTTGCCGCCGGGGTCGCGTGGATCACCGGCCGCCATGCTCGCCAACGCACGCGCCACCTCTTCGTCGCCGGGCCGCTCCCGGGCCGCCTCGTCGAGCAATGGCCGGGCCTACGCTCCCGCCCCGGTCCACGCCAGCGCGAGCCCCAGATTACGCCGTGCAACCGCGTCGGCCGGAGCCGCCTCAACCGCACGCCGATAAAAAGGCAGCGCCTCGGCCGGACGCCCGGCATAACTCCTCGCGTTGCCCGCCGCCAGCAGGAGACCGGCTCCGGGCGAAGTCTCCGCCGCCAACAACTCGTCGTAAATACGGGCTGCGTCCGCCAGCCGGCCGGCCTGCATAAACCCCTCCGCAAAAATCGCGCGCGCGCCGGGAGTCAGGGTGCCTTGCGGCGCGGGCAACTCCAGCCGCGCGACCGCCTCGGCGCCCCGGCCCGTCCAAGTCTCGAGCCGGGCGAGCGCGATGATTGCCTCGGCGTCGGCCGGATGCGCCGCCACCCAAGCGATATAAATAGATCGCGCCTCGGCGCGCGTCTCCTCCCTGAGGGAGAGTTGTTCGGCCAGCGCCAGCTTGGCGGCGCGGTCATCAATGCGGTCGGCCGCAGGCACGATCGATTCGCCCCGGACCGCCGGAGTCGGGCCGAAGGAGGTCAGGAGCACCAAGGCGGCGAGAACGCCCTTCATGGCGTCGCTCCCGCCGGCAGCGTGGGTCGCCACTCGCGGGCCGCCTCGTCGGCCCGCCCGGCCCAACCGAGCGTCTGGGCGTAATGCCGGCGCACCTGCACGTCGGTCGGCAGCGCGGCCAACAGGACCCGATACTCGCCGAGCGACTCGTCGTAGTGTTTTCCCCACGCCAGCACGCGGGCCAGCTTGAAACGGGCGGCGCCGTCGCCGGGATTTACGGCGAGCGACCTGCGGTAGAGCGCCGCCGACTCGTCAAATTTTTTGCCGGCGAGCAGCAGATCGGCCAAATACACCGCCGCGGCCGGCGTGAGGTCGGCGGGCGGAATTCCCAAGAGGAGCGCCTCGGCCTCCGCGGTGCGCCCGGACCAGCCGAGCACCTGGCCGTATTCCACGCGCAGAGCGTTGTCGGCCGGGCGCGCCGCCAGTGCCTGCCCATAAAACTGCAGCGCCTCGTCGTAGCGTTTTGCGTAAGACAGCACCCGGGCCAGTTCGATCCGGGCTTGGTCGTCGGAAATCGTCTCCAGTGCGGAGAGCGGAACGACCGGCGGAGGCGGCGCGGCGGGCGGAGGCGGCGCGGCCAGCGTCGGAATGAGTCCGACGAGCAGAGCCGATATCGAAAATTTGAGATTCTGGGTGCGCGTCATTGGCCGAGGTAGGTGCGGTAGGCGGTGATGGAGTCCTCGTAACGATGCTCCCAAGCGAGCACGCGCGCCAGCGCCAACCGGCCCGCGCGATGGCCGGGTTGCAGGCGAAGGGCCTCGTTCAGCTCGCTCAGCGCCTCGGTGCGGCGCTCCGCGCGCGCCAGATACCCGCCGAGCAGCACATGCAAATCCGCGGAGCCGGGCGCGGCCCTCAGGGCGAGGCGTGCGCAGGCAACCGCTTCGTCGATTTGTCCGGCCTGCTGGTGGATATCGGCCAGCCGCACGAGTTGGCCCGGCGGCAGGCGGTCTCGCGGACCGAAATTCGCATAGAGCGCCAAGGCTTCCGCGGGGCGGCCGAGCTCCTGGGCCAGCCCTGCCGTAACGGCCAGCGCGTCAAGGTCGCCGGACCTTCGCTCCAGATGCCCCTTCAACCCGAACGCCGAAGTTGGAGTGTAATTTTAGGCGAAAGCATGGGTGATAGCGACGGGGTCAGGCGGTGGGGGCGAGGTTTTGAGCGTCGCTGAGTCCAACTTCGGCGGAGTTGGACTTTGCCAAGTCAAGACCTCGGCC
>JBDNFZ010000466.1:0-4763 GCA_041689555.1 Opitutaceae bacterium
GCGGGCGACGGAGGCGCCGGGAGCCATTGCGGCGGGTGCCGTGGTGGCGGCCGGGGCCGGGGCGACGCTGCCTTCGAGGGCGGCGAGGCGCTTCCGGAGGGCGGCGTTTTCTTCCTGGAGTTTGCTCATGGCGTCGTTGCTAGCTGCAAAGCCCATGGGGGCCGATACAGCCATCAACGCGGCCAAACAGGATACCAAGTATTTCTTGGTTCTGGGTGATGCGGTGCTGGTTTCTGGTTTCATCGTTATGTGTGGGGGTTGGTCGTTTTCCAAAAGGTGGTGCGGCGGAAGCCGCGTCGCCATTTGGCAAAAATTAATGTGGAGATAAAGGGTCGGGGGGAATAGCCGCGCGGTCAGGCGATCATCTGGTGGTTTTGGCTGGAGGCCTGCACCAGCGTCGGGGCGACGGTGACGCCAACGCGGCCGAGGACCTTGGGGTTGTCGATGCGCCAGACGAGGTGGTCGACGACCTTGCGGACGAGCGTGGGCAGGTTGATGTCGAGCGCCGGAGGGAGGTGGTCGAGATTGTGGTAGATGACGGGGTTGAGATTCCCGAGGATGGCCTCGAAATCGCGCTCGGGTTTCAGTCCGGCCTGGCGCATGGAGCGGAAGAGCGAGCCGCAGAAATGATCCACCGGGATGTAAAGGCCGGTGGGACGCGGGGTGGTCTGGCAGAAGCGTTTGACGAGCGTGTCGCTCTCGTCGTGGGCGGCGACGAATTCGAGGAAATTAACGGGCTTGGTCTTACCGAGGATGCTGTGGACGGTGAGGCCGAGGGCTTTCGCCTGATCGAGGAAAGCGGTCACGCGGAGGGCGACGGCGCTGTAGCCGGGGTCGGCCGCGATCACGGCGACGGATTTGTGACCGTGTTCCTTGAGGTAGTTGGCGGCCATGCGGCCGTTGGCGTCGTTGTCCGGCTCGACGAAATCACCGGGGTAGGCCGGGGAGCGCCGGGTCATGAACCAGACGTGGGGCAAGTCGCCGAGTTTCGCCATGCAGGCGGGCGAGGGCTCCATACCTTGGATGATCACGCCATCGACGTGGCGCTCGGCCAAAGGGCGGGGAAGATCATCGGGCGTGTCGGTAAAGAGCACGCTGAGCTCCAGCCGCTGGCGATCGTTTGAATGCTGGGTCTGGAGGAGTTGGTCCTGAAACCAGTTGAAGCTGGAGTTTTTCTTGGCCCCGACGAACCACACGGCGATGCGCTTGGGCGTGGCGAGGCGGGACTTGGGCCCGCGGCGGCGGTGGAGCGGCGTCGGCACGTAGTCGGCGGCGGTCATCACCGAGCGGACGCGCTCCAGCCGGTCGGGCGCGACCAAGTGCGGCTGGTTGATGACGCGGGAGACGGTGGCGGGAGAGACCTTGGCCTTCCGCGCGATGTCGGCTATGAGCAGAGGGGGCATGCGGGATTATCTGAAACTTTCAGAATGAATAGGCTGAAACGCCGAGGGATGGTCAAGGGTTTTTGTTACGGAGATGTAAAGGTGAGCTGGGGGCGTGCGGTGGTGCGCCGGAAGGGGGAAGACACTTTAGATGGCATGGGAAGATTGGTCCGCCGAAGGTCAGTGCGCTTGCGCGCGCCCGTTCTCTTTCCGGAGAGGCGCAAGTGTGCTGGGCGACCCAAAACAGATTTTTGGTTATTTGGGCGGGCTCTTGATTTCAGTTCGCGTTCAAGATGAGGCTGGCCGGGCCGCGAGGTAGGAGCCTGCTTGCAGGCGATTCGGAATGGGTCAGTCGGCGCGGGTGAAATAGCCTGAAATCAGGTCCGGAAAAAAGAAAATCGCCTGCAAGCGCCTACAAACGGAAATTGCCTGCAAGCGCCGATAGAAGGAAATCGCCTGCAAGCAGGCTCCTACAGAAGACCGTTGTTCGTCTCATCCTGAAAGCTCATTGGAATCGAGCCCATGGGAACATTGGCCCGCCGAAGGTCAGTGCGCTTGCGCACGACCGTGCTGCTTCCGGAGCGGGCGCAAGCGCGCTGGCCTACCGGGGACAGATTTTTGGTTATTTGGGCGGGCTCTTGATTTCAGTTCGTGTTCAAGATGAGGCTGGCTGGGCCGCTAGGTAGGAGCCTGCTTGCAGGCGATTCAGAACATGGGGTCGGTCGGCGCGGGTGAAATCGCCTGAAAGCAGGGCAGGCAAAAGGAAATCGCCTGCAAGCACCGGTAGAAGAAAATCGCCTGCAAGCAGGCCCCTACAAAAGGCCGTTGTTCGGCTCATGCTTTAAGCAGATCGGAACGCGGAATCGAGCTGGACGCAGGTTCGCGGCTCAGGCGGCGGAGCGTTTGAGAGCGCGTTTCCAGGCGCCGGCGAAGGCGAGGCGGGCGGCGATGGCATCGGGCCAAGGGTGCGGGTTGGTGCTGACGTGGTAGCCGTGCGTGCAGCCGAGTTCAGGGCAGGTCCAGAGGGTGTTTCCGGGGCGCGGTCCGCTCAGCCAAAGGGCGAAGAGGTCCTCGACGAAGGCGAGGTAGTCGCGGAACTCCGGCGAAAGGCGACCACGTCCGTCGGTCACGGGGACTTGGCAATGCTGGCTGTTGAACGGGCGGAGGTGAAACATCTGGGAATGCCGGATCGAGTCGGGCCAAGCGAGGAGCCGGGCTGAATAGTCTTTCGGCATGACGTGTTTCGAGACCGCGAAATGGGAGTGGTCCCAGGTGACGGGCATGATTTCGCCCGTGGCACGGCGATAAAGCCGGTCGATCTCGGTGAATTTTTCCGGGGTCTCGGTGGCGGTGTCGCGGTGGACCTCGACGTGGACGCCGAGCCCGAGGGTGCGGGAAAGCTTGATCAGGCGGACGGCCATGGCGGCGGCCTTGGCGGGCGGGGTGTCATGGTTGAGGAGCTGGATGTTGATGAAGTGAACGCCGAGCGCGCGCTGGGCTTCGAGGCGGGGACGGGCGACCGCGAGATCGCTGCAATCGAAACCGCTCATCAACACCAGCCCGCGGCGGTCGGCCCCGGCCTTCAGCTCGGGGGTCACGTAGGCGCAGACGCCGTCGAAGCCGGCGTCGCGGATGGCGTCGAGTTTGCGCTCGAGCGACCATTCGCGGGCCTTCGTCGGCCAGTCGTGCATCGACCATGGGGAGGCGCATTGGATCAAACAGGGGGCGGGAAGTGAAGGGGAAGGCATTTTGTGAATTATCACAAAAAATACTGATTGTAATCTGAAAATTGGCGAGCGCATTCTGAAACCGGCTTTGGGCCACACCTCGGATCATCCCGGCGAGCCGTTCGCGTTCTTGCCGAACCGCCGAAGCGGGGTGAAATAGTGTTTCGGCCCTCCCAACCTCCCTCTCATTTCCCCCTTGATGAACCCCTTTGTGGACTCCGCTGCTTGGATTTGGTCGGCCGAAGGCTCGCACGGCGCGCCGCCGCCGGAAGCCGCCACGCCGTCGCACTATCAGGTCCGGATGTTTCGGCGGAGCTTTGACGTCGCCGATCCGGGCGCTGCGCGGCTCACCGTGGCGGCGTCGGGCGACAGCCGTTATTTGTTCTATTGTAATGGAGTCCTGATCGGGCGCGGTCCGGCCAAGGGCGACGTGAACCATCATTTCTACGAGACCTTTGACCTGACGCCGCACCTGCGGGCCGGGGCGAATGTCCTGGCGGCGCTAGTGCAGGATATGTCGAAGGTGGCGCATCGGCCGGCGCTGCTCGGCGCGCCATGTTCGGTGATGACTTACACGGGTGGCTTCGCGCTCGAAGGGGCGTTGCGCGATGCGACCGGCGGGGTGCTGGCGGAGTTGCGGACCGACGCGCAGTGGCGTGTGGCGGTGGATCGGGCGCACCGGTTTCAGAATGAAAACACGACCTTTGAGGGCTATCTGGGGTATTTCGAGCACCGGGTGTCGGCGCTGATCCCGGCGGGCTGGACGTTGCCGGGCTTCGACGACCGCGACTGGGCGGCGGCGCATGTGTTGTTCAAGGCCGAGTTGCTCGTGAACCGTCGCGACCCGACCAGTCCCTACGGACTCGTGCCGCGGATGATCCCGATGCTCGACGAAGCGCGGATCGACCGCTTCGCCGACGGCTTCATGCCGGGCGGGGCGGAGGCCCCGGCGGGCTGGGCCGACCTGCTGGTGCGCGACCGGGCGGTGACGGTGCCGGCGGGCACGGAGCTGGAAGTAATCTTGGATCGCGGGGAACTGACCTCGGCGTTTCCGCAATTGGCGATCACGGGCGGGGCCGGGGCGACGGTGCGGTTGACCTACGCCGAGGCGCTCCGCCTGCCTTGGTCAACGTCCGGGGCGAAGCTCCTGGGTCGCCAGCAATCGCTGGCCAACCTCGCGTCGCATTTCGCCGACGAAAGCACGGGCTGGACCTTTGACCGGCGGGGCAAAATCACCGGTTGGTGCGACGTCTGGGAGCCGGCCGGCACGGGCACGACGGCGGAGGCGGAGAAATTCGAGCCGTTGCACTGGCGGGCTTACCGCTATGTCGGACTCCGCATCAAAACCGGTGCGGCGCCGCTCATACTGCACGCGCTCACGCAACATTACACGGTCTACCCGTATCGGGTGGCGGCTACCTTCGCCTCGTCGGACGCGCGGCTGGACCGGGTCTGGAAAGCCAGTCTCGCGACGATGCAACTCTGCTCGCACGAGACGTTCGAGGACTGCCCGCACTACGAACAGATGCAGTATGCGGGCGACACGATGATCACCTCGAAGATCGCGATGCTCGCGACGGGCGACATGAGGCTGAGCCGGCAGGCGTTGTATCACTTCGACTGGTCGCGCCTCTCCGACGGGCTCACTCAGAGC
>JBDNFZ010000467.1:0-2955 GCA_041689555.1 Opitutaceae bacterium
GTGGTGATCATGGGGAAAATCAAAGCCCGAGCAGCCGGCGGATTTCGGCTTCGAGGCGGTCTTCGGCGGGGTTGACGGCGACGATCTTGCCGTCCGGGCCGGCGAGGAGCACGTGCGGAATCGGCTGCACGCCGTAGCGCATCGCATACTCGGTCCGGTTGCCTTGGCCGTCGAAGGCTTGCGGCCACGGGAGCTCGAGTTTGGCGACGAGCTTCACCAATGCCTCGCGGGCGTCGGCGTTGTCCACCGAGACGCCGATGATTTCCAGTCCGCGCGAGTGATAGTCGGCGTGGAGTTTTTTGAGCTTCGGCATCGCCTGAACACAGGGGACACACCAGGACGCCCAAAAATCCACGAGCACCGCCTTGCCGCGCCAAGCGGCGGTATCGACGACCCGACCGTCGAGCGCGGTGAACTTCAGGTCGAGGGGCTGCTTCATCGCCAGCAACACGCGGCGGCGGTTGGCCCCGAGTTCGCTCACGCGGGGGCTCGGGCTCTTCTCAAGCCGCCCGACGAGGGCGGGCAGCGCGGCCGGGTCCTGCGCTTCGACGGCGGAGACGAGGCGGGAAAAGTAAACAAAGGCCCCGGTGCCGTAGGGGTAACGGGCGGCGAGCGCCTCGACGGTCGGGACGAGCCGGTCGGACCAATCGGCGGGCAACGTGCCGTCGGTGAACGGCAAGACCAGCGCGCTCACCTTGCGGCTGGCGAAAAACTCGCGGAGCGGCTCGGGCGCGTCGTCCGAAGCCTCGACCGCGTTTTCCAAGCGGGCCGTGCGCTCGGCCCAAAGCGTTTTCATCGCCGGGTCGGCGGCGAAACGCGGGGCGGAGCGGAGCAGATCAAGCCACGGGGCCCAGCGACGCGGGTCGGCCGGATGCGCCTCGAAAAGAGCCCAAGCCAGGCTCGCGCGCTCCTGCCACCGGACCTCGCTCGGTCGTGCCGAAGCGGGAAGCTGCGCCATCTGAAGCCAGCGCGGGTCTTCCTGCGCGCCGGCGAGCCCCGGAATCAGGAGGACCAAGGCCATCCGGAGGCTCGCCGCCACCGACCGCCGGCGGGAAGAGGAGAACGGCGGTCGCATGATCGGCTGGAATCCCCGGGCTACGGCAGATGCTTGGCGAGCAGGTCGGTCAGAACTTGGCCGCGGGCTTCGCGGGAGAGGATTTTTCCGTCGGGCCCGATCAAGATGCAGGTGGGATAGGCGTTGATCTGGAGCACGTCGATGGTGAGGCGCTCGATGCTTTCCTGAGCGGCGTGCGGCCAACGGTGGCCGGCCTTGGCGAGGAAAGCGCGCACCTTGACGATGCCGGCTTCGTATTCGGCCGGAGTCAGCCGGCCGGCGGTGCGCTCCATGTTCATCCCGATGATCTCGAAGCCGCGGGCGCGGTAAGTTTCGTAGAGCGGGTCGAGATGCTTCATCTCTTCGATGCAGGGCCCGCACCACGTGCCCCAGAAATCGAGCAGGACGAACTTGCCCCGATAATCCGTGAGCTTCCGCTTCTCGCCTTCGAGCGTGGTGAACGCAAAGTCCGGCATCATCTGGCCGGGCGCGGCGTCGAACCGCAGGTAGTCCGCCGCCGGGCGTTCCTCGACGATGAGTTCGCCCGTCGCGACATCGGCCGTTTTGACCGCCAGATAACGTTCACCGGCCCGAAAAACGGGAATCTTGCCGGCCGCGTTGACGGCTTCGCCGAGCTCCGGCTCAAGCCGGCCGTTGAAATTCGTGTCCATCGAGGTCCGTTGGTTCGCGGGGTCGATGGCGGTGTCGACGGGCTTTGGGGCGAACATCACGCGCAGCGGCTGACCCGCCACGTCGACCGAGCCGGAGAAGAGAATGTTGAAGTTATAGACCAGCGAGGTGACGAGCGTCGGCGCGGGCGGGGTTGCGACCTCGGCTTCGGTCGCGGCCGCGGCGCGGCGCATGGGCGCATCGGACCACTCAAACGTGATCGGGAAGTCCCGGTAGATGCCGTTGGCCCACGGGAGCGTGAGGCTCACGCTTTTTTTCCCGTCGGGGAACGACCGGCGTTCCTCGGCGGAAAACGCGCCGTCGCCATCGCGGTCGAGCCACAAGGTTTTCCCGCCGGCGGCGGTCGCGACCAGCGCGAGGACGAAGGTCTTGCCCTTGATGGTGAGCGGCCGGCCGAGGCCGTAGACCCGATCCTCGGGGCCCGGCGCGGTCGGGAGCTTCGCGACCAAGTCGGCCGGGGCCGGGACGACCGCGCTCAGGGCGCGCGTGCCGGGCTCGACCACCGGATTGAGCCGGCCGCGAAATTCGGCGCCGCCGAGCGGGCCGGCCGCGAGGGCGGCGATCAGCCCGAGGGCCGCGACGAGAGAGCGTGGCGAGGTCTGCGGGCGCATCAGAGTTTCTTCCGCAACGTGAGCGAGTAGCGGGCCATGCGGGGATCGGTGACGCCGAAGCCGGCGTTGCCCTGGCGGTGCGGGGGCTCGCGGTCGAAGACGTTGTTTACCGTGATGGCGAGCTTGGTGTCGTCGAGGACGCGGTCGCGCCAGGAGCGATTCGAAGCGACGGCGGCGGCGAAGCGCGCGGGGCTCTTCCAGCCGAAGTCGTAGGAGACTTGGGCGTTCCACTCGATCACGCTGGCGAAGAGCGTGAACTGGCGCGTGGCGTTGAACCAAGAATTCTCCTGATAAAAGCCGCTGACGCCCGCGCCATAGGGACCCTTGGTCCAGTAAGTCTGCCACGAGAGCCGGGTGGGCCGCACATGGAGGGAGGTCGCGGGCGCGGCCCCGGGGATGCGGAACGCGTCCCAGCGGCGGTATTCCGTCGCGGCCAGCCGGGCGGTGAAGTTACCCCAACTCGTAGCGCGTTGATAGTTGAGCTGATAGTCGTAACTTTCGACGACCAGGCGGGAGATGTTCGTTTGGCGGGTATCGATGCCGGTAACCCGGCCGGGCTGCGCGCCCGCAGGGTCGCGGATGAGGCGTTCCGGGAAAAGA
>JBDNFZ010000468.1:0-4129 GCA_041689555.1 Opitutaceae bacterium
CCTCACGCCTCTTTCGCACTTGCCCGACTCCCCCGCCACGTTCCTCGGTCTGTCCCCCGCCCTCTGGCAATCGCTCGAGCTCACGCTTCGGCTCGCGGCCATCACCACCCTCGTGCTCGGCGTCGTCGGCCTGCCCCTCGCTCACTGGCTCAACACCACCCGCGCCCGCATCGCGCCCTTTCTGGAAACCCTCGTCACTCTCCCCATCGTTCTCCCGCCCACCGTCATCGGCTTCTACGTGCTCGTCGGCCTTTCGCCCAACCATCCGCCCGGCTCGTGGTGGCGCGACCTCACCGGCACGCCCCTCGTCTTCAGCTTCACCGGCCTCGTCATCGCGTCCGTCTTCTACTCGCTGCCGTTCGCCGTCCAACCGTTTCAGGCCGCCCTCCGCGCCGTCCCCCGCGAACTCCTCGACGCCGGCGTCGCCCTCGGGGCTTCGCCCCTCCGGGTCTTCTTCCGCCTGCACGCGCCTCTCGCGTGGCGCGGCATCGCCGCCGGCCTCACGCTCGGCTTCGCCCATACGCTCGGCGAATTCGGCGTCGTCCTCATGATCGGCGGCGCGATCCCCGGCGTCACCAAAGTCGCCAGTATCGCCCTTTACGACGAGGTCCAGAAACTCGACTACGCCTCCGCCCACGCCTTCGCCGCCGTGCTGCTCGTCCTCTCGTTCGCCCTGCTCCTCATCGTCACCCTGCTGCAACGCCGCCGGCCCGCGTGATCGGGCGCATCTCCGATTTGGCGGCAAATCGCGCCCACCCCCGTAGGCAGCTCGCTCGCGCGCGCTCCGGTCCCGCACCCGTAGCCAGCTCGCTTGCGAGCGCTCCGATCCCTGAGCGCTGGCAAACGAGCGCGAGCTGGCCTACCACCAACCGTCAAATGCACCCCGCGTGATTCCCCCCGCGTTCCGCGCATTGCGCCGCGACGTCCCGGCCTCCACCGTTTCCCGATGGCCCGTCTTCTTTCGATCCTCGTCGCCTGCATCGTCCCGGTTTTCGCCGCCCTGCCCGCCTCCGAAAAAAAGACCTCCCCGGTCCGGACCGAAGTGACGTCCGTCGAGCTGGATTTCCCCGACGGCACCGGCGCAAGTTCGCCCGGCCTCACCCGCGCGCCAGACGGCACCGTCTGGCTCATCTGGCTCGAGCGCGCACTCAAAGGCCACGCCGTGCTCTGCGCACCTTTCGACCCCGCCCTTCGCCGCTGGTCCGCCGCGCGCACCCTCGCCACCGGCCCCGCCGTCGCCGCCCCGGATGCCACCGCACCCGTGCTCGCTGCCGGCGCTGGCGGCCGACTCGCCGCCGTCTGGGCCCAAATTACCCCGGGCCCGCAACCGACCGCGGTCCTCTACACGAGCGCCTCCCGCGACGCCGGTCTCACGTGGTCGCCACCCGTGCCGCTCACCTCCGAGAGCGCCGCCACCGCGGCGCCCGCCCTCACGTTTCTCGCCGACGGCCGCCTGCTCGCCGCTTGGCTCGACCGTCGCAGCCGCGCCCTTGGCGATCGGAATGTTCGCCTTTACGCGCGCATCGTCTCCGAGCCCGGCGCCCCTGATGTCCTCCTCGAGCCCCGGGTGAGCGAGCGGTGCGCGCCCGCCCTCGGCGCCTTTCCCGACGGCGGCGCGATCCTTTCCTACCGCAGCTTGGACGATGGCGGCGTGCGCGACATCCGCGTCGTCCGCTTCAACGCCGGGCAGTGGGCCGAAGACCGCGTCATCAACGACGATCGCTGGCGCGTGGCGGAATCTCCCGGCGAGGGACCCCGGCTCGCGGTCGCCGGCGGGCGTATCGCCGCGGTTTGGTTCACCGGAGCCGACTATCAGGCGCGCGTGCAAATCTCCACGTCGTCCGACGCCGGCCTCCGGTTTCTCATGCCGCTCACGCTCGACTTCGGGCGCCCGCTCGGCTTCCCCGCCGTCACCCTGCTGCACGACGGCGCCGTGGTCGCTCTCTGGCGTGAGGACGTTTCCTCCGAGCGCAACGCCCGGCCCGGCGGCCTCTGGCTCCGCCGCGCATCGCCCGCCTACTCGTTCGATCCGCCGGTGCTGCTCGCCCCCGCTGCGGCCCGGCCTTTGGTCGGCTCGCCGCGCATCGCCATCGTGCGCGACTTCGCCGGCGGCGATGGCGTCGCCGAGTTGCTCGTCGCCTATACCACCCGGGGCGAGGGCAGCCGCGTCCACACCCTCCTCGTCACCGTGCCGGAGGGCGCGCTGCTCGCGGCCGCCGCCGAATGCGGTTGCGCCCCCACCGCCGACGAAGCGCTCGGCTACCCGCTCCGCGGCGCCTTCACCGCCCTCGATCCGGCCCGCGACGAGGTCACGGTCAAACACGGCCAGCTTCCCGGCCTCCTTCCCGACGGTCCCACCGTCTTCAAGGTCGCCCCCGGGGTCTTCGCTTCGGCCCAAGTCGGGCGCGATTTCCTCGGCCGCGTCGAACTCCTGGAGGGTCGCTGGCGGCTTTTCAACATCCGCCTGCTCGTCGCCCCGCCCGCCCGGAAATAAACGCGGCGCACGCCCCCTCTTGACGACTCTGGCATAATCGCGACCGTCTCGCCTTCCCGTGTCCTTCCCGACAACCGCCACCCGCCTCGTCAGCCCGCTCCGCCGCCTCGTCGCGACGGTCGCCGCTGCGCTCGTGCTGGTGCTCGCGTTGCTCGCCGGGAGCCCCGCGCTCCACGCCGAGTTCCACGACTGCGGCCATGCCCACGCACCGGATCACGGCGCGCTGCCGCCGCACGACGACGGTTGCGCGATCTCGCTTTTCGCCCAGGGCGTCAACCCCGCGCCCGCGCCGTTCGCGTTGACGGTCCCCGTGGACGTCGGGCGCATCGCCTCGTTCGCCGCCCCCGCGGCGATCCTTCTCGACCGGCCTTGCTTCCTCCGCCCGCCGGGGCGCGGTCCGCCGGCTCGCTGAGTCGTCGGTTTTTCAATCCGTGAACGCGCCTGCGCGCGCGTTTGCGTGCTTCGTTTTGCGTCGTGCCGCCCCGGCGCGCGCTCCTTCCACCGTTTTTCTCCTCCCGATTTACCATGTCATCTTTCTCCCGTTTTAGTCTCGGCTTCCTCGCCTTCGCCGCGCTCGCCCGCGCGCAGGCTCCTTCTTCCCCGGCCACGACGCCGCCGGAGCCCGTCCACCATCTCGCCACGGTCTTCGTCAGCGCCGGCCTCGACGGCAAGACCGCCTTCGATCTCGCCCAAGGCTCCACCGCCCTCCTCGGCGACGAACTCCGCCGCCGCTCCGCGTCGACGCTGGGCGCGACGCTCGCCGCCACCGCCGGCCTCAGCGGCACGTCCTTCGGCCCCGGTGCCGACCGACCGATCATCCGCGGCCTCGGCGGCGACCGCGTCCGCATTCTCGACAACGGCGTCGGCACCCTCGACGCCGCCAACGTCAGTCCCGACCACGCCGTAGCCTTCGAGCCGCTGCTCGTCGAACGCATCGAGGTCCTCCGCGGGCCCGCGACCCTCCTCTACGGCAGCTCCGCCGTCGGCGGCGTCGTCAACGTCATCGACAACCGCATCCCCGCCGCCGGCCCCGACCGCCCCTTCGTCGGTCGCTCGGAATTCCGCTTCGGCTCCGCCGCCCGCGAGCGCACCGGCGTCATCGCGACCACCGCCGGCAACGACCGCTTTGCCGTCCAGATCAACGGCGCCCGCACCCTCGCCGACGACGTGTCCATCCCCGGCTACGCCGATCCCGAACATCCCTCCGACCGCGGCACCTTGGTCAACAGCGACCGCTCCACCAAGACCGCCTCCGTCGGCGCCACCGCCTTCGGTCCCGCCGGAAATATCGGCGTCGCTGTCGGCGCCTACGACACCGTCTACGGCGTGCCCGTCGGCGAGCCCGTCGCCATCGACCTCAAGCAGCGCCGCGCCGATCTGCGCGGCGAATTCACCCGCCCGTTCGCCGTTTTCAAATCCGCCAAAGTCCGCGTCGGCCTCGCCGATTACGAACACGCCGAGATCGACCGCCCCACCGGCGACGCCAACACCACGTTCAAGAACCGCGCCCACGAGGCCCGCGTCGAACTCGTCCAGCAGGCGGACGGCAATCTCTCCGGCACCGTCGGCTACCAGACCGCCCGCAGCGATTTCTCCGCCGTCGGCGCCGAGGTCGTCACCCCGCCGACCGTCACC
>JBDNFZ010000469.1:0-3788 GCA_041689555.1 Opitutaceae bacterium
GCTGTCCGCCGGTTCGAACCAGTTGGCCGGACATCCGATCCGGGAGACCGCGATCCCGGTGACGACGGCCAGCGGCACGCACGGCGTGCCCATCGCGCAGTATGTGTCTTGCGCCACGCTGATGCTGGCCCACCGCATGCCCCAGGTCCTGCACTATAAGGAGACCCAGCGATGGCCGAACCGGCTGGCCCTCGCTGGCCGCCCCCTGCGCGGCCAGACGGTGGGCATCATCGGTTATGGCAGCATCGGCCGGGAATGCGCCCGGCAGCTGGCCGTCTTCGGCCTGCGCATCCTGTGCCTGAAACGCGACCCGCAGGCGAAGCGAGACGACGGGTTCAACGCCTGGCCCGGCACCGGCGACCCGGAAGGCCTGATTCCCGCCGGCTGGTTCGGGCCCACGCAACTCGCGGAATTCCTGCCCCAGTGCGACTACGTGGTCGTGACGGTGCCGAGCACGCGGCAGACCGAGGGCATGCTGGGGCTCGATCAGCTGGCGCTCATGAAACGCTCGGCGCATCTCATCGTCATCTCCCGCGGAGGCATCGTGCCCGAGCCGGTGCTCGCCGAGGCCCTGCGTTCCGGTCTGCTGGCCGGAGCGGTTATCGACTGCTACGTGAAGGAGCCGCTCAACGGCCCGCACGAGTTCTTTTCCCTCCCGAACCTCATTATGACCCCGCACATGTCGGGCGTCTACGAAGGGTTCTGGAATCTCATGGTGGATCTGCTCGCGCAGAACCTCCGCCGCTACGTGCAGAGCGCACCGCTGCTTAATCACGTCAATCACCGCCACGGCTATTGAACCCCTGTCCGTCTTTTTCCCTATGATCCTCGATACCCTCGCCAACCACGCCCAGTATTCCGGCATCTCGCCGCGCTTTGCGCGCGCCTTTGCCTTTCTCCGGGAGCTGCCCGCCGACGCCGCCATCGGCCGTCATGAAATCGACGGCGAGGAGATCTTCGCCTTCGTGCAGCAGCACCTGACGAAGCCCATCGCCGAGAAGCAGCTGGAAGTGCACCGCAACTACATCGACATCCAGTATATCGTGAAGGGCCGCGAACTCATCTACTGGGCGCCGCTCGCGCAGCTCACCCACGAGACGATGGCCTTCGACGAGAAGGTCGACGCCGCGCTTTACACCGGCATCCCGGACATGGTGCCGGTGCAGATGCGCGCCGGCCATTTCGCCCTGCTTTTCCCGCAAGACGGACACGCCCCTTCCTGCGCTTGGGACGCGCCGGCCGAGGTGCTCAAGGTCGTTGTGAAGGTGATGGTGTGAAGGTGCCCGGTTCCGGTTGAAAGTCATCCGCCACACTCACCGTCCCCGCTGAATCCCTCCCCGCCATGAAATCGCTCTGTGTCCTTCTGTCTTGCGCAGGCCTGATGGCCGCCGGATTCGCCGCGGCGAACTGAACCGGCTTTCACCCTCTCCACCTTCACTTTCCGCCCAATATTCCGCCCACCATGAGTTCCTCAAAAAAATCCGCCAAGCTCACTCCCTTGACCCGAAAAACGCTGCGGGGCGTCTGGTGCGCCCTGATCGTGCCTTGGACTGACCGCGACGAGCTCGACTCCCGGCGCCTCGTTAAGGAGGTCCGCGCCTACGGTGGCACCGGCGTGCATGGCGTCTATACCGGCGGCACGACCGGCGAGTTTTATGCGCAGGACGACACCACCTACGAGAAGATTACCCACACGGTGTGCGACGAGGCGCATGCGCTCGGGCTGCCGGTCCAGATCGGCGCCTCGGCTTTGAGCACGCGCACCGCCCGCCGCCGGATCCGCGTCGCTCTCCGCGCGGGCGCGGATGCGATCCAGATCGCGCTGCCGTTCTGGCTCGAGCTCAAGGACGACGAGGTGCAGCGGTTCGTCCGCGAGATCGTTGCCGAGGCCGGCAAAACCCCGGTCGTGCTCTACCTCACCGGCCGCTCCAAGCGGAAGATCGCCCCGGAGTTCTTCGGCGAACTTGCCGCCGAGTTTCCGACCTTCATCGGCACCAAGGACACGGGTCTCGACGTCCCCGCGCTGAAGGCCGTGCTCAAGGCGGCGCCCGGCCTCGCGGTCTTCGGCGGCGAGGATTTCCTCGAGAAGATCCCCGCTGGTGGCCGCGGCGGCTACTGCTCGATCACTGGCCTCAATGCCGGCCAGGTCGTGGAGCTCTATACCCTCTGCGCGGCCGGTCGCCTCGCGGAGGCGAAGCCGCTGGCACTCGCGTTGAACCGTTACACTTACGAGGCGCTGGTCAACCCGCTCGTCAAGGAGGCGGGTCTCTGGGATTCCGCCATCGACCGCATCCAGCGCGTCGCCGGCGGCGGAGTCGTTGGTCTGCGCTGCCAGTCGCCCTACCGGAGCGGCACCGAGCAGCACGTGAAACGGCTCATCGCCTGGTGCCGGAAGCACACGCCCGAGTTGCTGCCGCCCCACTTGGCTTGACTCTCCAACCGGCCTTGGCGGTCAGCTTGATTTGCGAGGGCCTCGTTCAACCCCGCTCCCAAGCATCCCCCGTCACACTCCGAACCGCACCGAGCCGCGGTGTTCTTCCCGGGGCGCGTGGCGGAAGTTCCCCTCGCCACGAAATCTTCACCGGCCGGAAGGCCTCATCCCCGCATTCAAATGAAACCACTTCTACTGGGCGCCGCTCCCGCTGTTGACGACCGTGACCATGCCGTTCGATGCCAAGATGGCTTTTGCGCTCCTCGCCGCCTTGGTCGCGGCGGCCTTCGGGGCCGCTGTGCCCGTGGACCTGGCCAAAATCGGCATGAACCAGCCGCTGGTTCCGGCGCTGCAGCCCGCGCTCGTCGATGTCTTGGACCAGGCGGGGCTGCCGCGCGTGCTGCTGATCGGCGATTCCATTTCCATCGGCCACACGCGGGAGGTGCGGACCCGGCTGGCCGGTCGCGCCAACGTGCACCGGCCCGGCGAGAACGCCGGCCCCACGGTGCCCGGGCGGGTGCGGCTCGACACGTGGCTCGGCGCGGGCCCGTGGGCGGTCATCCACTTCAACTTCGGCCTGCACGACCTTAAGTTCATGGACGCAAGCGGCGCCTACATCGTGCCCGGACCCGACGACCGCCCGCTGGCTTCACCGGCGGACTACGCCGCGAACCTCAGCGAAATCATCACCCGGCTCAAGCGCACCGGGGCCCGGCTGGTTTTTGCGACCACGACCCCGGTGCCGAGCGGCACGGTGGGCCGCGTGGGAGGCGGCGAACTGGCCTACAACGCCTCAGCGGAGCAAGTGATGCGAGAGACCGGCGTGATCATTAACGACCTGCACGCGTTGGTTGTCGCCGACCCAAAGCTTCAGTTGCCGAAAAACATCCGCTTCACTCCGGAAGGCTGTGCCGCGCTCGCCGACCAGGTGACTTCAACCATCGCACCTCTCTTGCCTCGCTAATCCTTTGCCCTTAACGCGACCGTTGCCCAAGCCAACCCGACCATCTTCGTCGCTGCGGCTGTTCCACCGGGTCGCCCGAAATAGCGACCATGCGGTGTAAAAACGCTCGGCGATGCGCTTGCTCTTGTCCGATGGCCCCGACCTCAAGCCTCGAATCATCGCACTAGTTGGTTGCGAGTTCTGCTGCTGATTTCGTTTTGGACGACGGATATTTCAGAAAAATGTTGACCCGGTATTCGATTGAATTCTTTCGTATACACAAAAGTAAGATTTTCCCCAAACCTCAAAAAATCATGCGCACCATCAAAACCGATGCAGGTGAATTGAAGTCCAAGTCAGCCATAATCGCGCTCACGCTCGCCGTGGCGCTTTCTGCTCAGGCACAAACCGCAC
>JBDNFZ010000470.1:0-6812 GCA_041689555.1 Opitutaceae bacterium
GCCGATGTAGACGAAATCGCCGGCAAACTCGAAGGTCTCGTAGGGCGCGAGTTCGCGGAAATTGGGCCGCGCCAACGTGCGGCCGAAGGCGGCGCGCAGGTTCATCTTCGGCCGAAGTTCATAGACGAGGTTCAGCGAGGGAAGCGTGTCGCGCTCGGCCAGGACGCCCTGCCGGCGGGTCTTGTCCTGGCTGGTCACGAGAATATCTGTGGATTCGATGCGCACGCCGCCGATGGCGCGAAGGCGGCCGGTCAACGGCACATCCGCCATGAGGTAGTAACCGTCGACGTCCATTGCGCCGTCATAGTTGTTCCGGGGGGCCGACGTGTCCTGGAGGAAGAGCGTGTCGCTGACGAAACGCCCCGTGGTCGAGCTTACATTCCCGACGGCCTCGGGCAGGAAAAAAGTCCGGTCGTTGCCGTCGAAGCGGCGGCCGAGCGAGCGGTAGAGATACTGGCGTTCACGGAAGGTGCGCTCGACGCGCGCGATGGCGAAGCCGGACTTGAGCTTGATCTCGCGACCGGCGGCGGTCGCCAGCGGAAGCGTCACGTCGGCCGTGAGGTCACGGCGGTTCTCCTCAAGGTCGCGGTAGTAGCGGACGGGATTGGCCAAGCCCGATGTCTCCCACTCAAAGGACGTCTGCCCGCCGATGACGCGGCTGGAGTTGTTGAAAAAGCGGGTGTCGGGTTCCTCTTGGGTATTCCTCGCGGAGGCCGCAGTCCATTCGACGAGGAAATCGCGCCAGGCGGGGAAGGCGTGACGGCCGCTCAACTGACCCGAGGTGAGCGAACGCTCGGTGAATTTCAGCGTGCGCGTGGTGTAGGTCTGATCGTTGTCGAGACCGCCGCCGGCGATATAGAGCCCGCTCTGGAGGCGGGCGACATCTTCGCTCGTGGTGTTGAAAAGACCGTTGAGCGAGATCTCGTGCGCGGCGCTCGGCTGCCAGGAAATTTTGCCGGTCGCTCCGGCCGCGATTTCGGCCGCGCTGCGCGCGTCGTCCAGCAGGACGGTCGTCGAGAGCTGCGGGCTGTTGATGCCCTGCCTTTCGTTCCGCCCGATCCGGCCGCCGGTGTAGCTCGTGAAGTCGCGACCATAGGTGAACGAAGCGATGACGCCGAGGCGTTGCGTGCCGAAATCGAACCGGTCGCCGTAGGTCGCGGAGAGCTTCCGGTTCCAGGGCGCCTCGGTCTTCGTGGGCGCCATAATCGGCGAGAAGAGGCGGGAGAGCCGGCCGATCTCGGCGTCGGGCGCGGTGAAGCGGGCGGGGATGGTCTTGTCGGCGAGTTCCGCCGGGATCCGGCGCGACCCGTCGTCCCGACCCAGCCGGTCTTCGCCGCCCGCATAGGTGAGGAACTCTTTCCCCGTCGTCTGCGGGTTGAACGAGGTTCCGACCGATAGCGCGAGTGTGCGCGCGTCGGGCATGGACTTGGTGCGGATATCGACGTTGCCGCCGGAGAAATTGCCGGGCCGGTCGGGCGTGAAGGTTTTCGTCGTGACGATGGCGTCGATGAGTTCGGCCGGGAAAAGATCCATCTGCACGGCACGGCGCTCGGGATCGGCGCTCGGAACCTCGGCGCCGTTCAGGGAAGTCGAACTGTAGCGCTCGCCGAGACCGCGGATGTAAACGTATTTGCCATCGACCACGGAGGCGCCGGTCACGGCCTTCATGGCTTGGGCGGCGTCGTTGAAACCCAGGCGGGCCATCTGGTCGCCGCCGATCGAGTCGCTCACGGCGACGGCCCGCTGGCGTTGGGTCATGAGACCGACCCCGGAATTGATCACCACATCGGCAGCGATGGAAAACGCATCCATTCGGAGCGGTGCGTCCGTGGGTGCCGGAGCCAGGGCAAGTTCCAGACGGCCGGCCGCGACGGCGGCGACGGTGACGGCAGTGACCGCGAGCGATTGGAAGCCGGGCTTGGAGAGAGCAAGGTCATGCGTGCCGACGGCGACCCGGTCGATTTGGAAGAGACCGTTGAGATCCGTTTGCGCCGTGCGCCCGGCGATGGTCGCCGTCACGCCCATCACGCCGGCACCGCTGGCCGTGCTCACGACCCGGCCGGATACGGTGCCCAAGGCGACGGGGGCTTGCGCCCGTGCCATGGAAAGCAAAATGAAAAAGGTGAAGAGGGAGAACGCACTGCGCGCGGTGAACCGTGTCATTGCCCCGACTAGGCCGAGTCCAAAGAAATCTCCGCAATGCTAGAATCGAAGCGTAACCGAATCGTCACGCTGCCGTCATTTTTCTGTAACTTACCCGCCCGAAATCAGGCTGCGCCCGGCTTCTTTCGCGCCTCCACCAAGGCCAACAAAAGGTCGCCCTTGGAAAGGCTGCCGAGGAGTTTTCCCCCGGGGTCGACCACGGGCAGGCGCTCGCCCTCGAAGTTCAGGAACCGGCCCAGCGCGTCGCTCAACGTCGCGTCGGGACCGACGACCGGAAAATCCTCGCGCAGGATGTCGCTCGCGATCACCAGCTCCGCCAGCTCGGGCTCGCCGAGGTAGGGCTTGATATCGTGCAGCGAGACCGCCCCGAGAAACCGGTCCTCCGCGTCGGTTACGTAGAGGTTGTTCACGCGCATCGCGAGGAACAGCCGCGCGATCTCGGCGAAGTGGGCTTGGCGCGGCAGGGTCGGCGGCTTGGGCTTCATCAGCTCCGCGACCCGCCCGATGGCGAAGTCGGTCGCGCCCGGCGTCTCCGCCGCTTTTTTCCGCAGGGCGTCGCTGTAAAGCGAACGGCCCTCGATGCCCTTCGCGGTGTAGTAGGCCACGACGCTGGCGATCATCAGCGGCAATATGATGTCATAGCTGAGCGTCATCTCGAAGAGCATGATCACCGCCATCACCGGCGCGTGGCTCACGGCCGACAGAAACGCCCCCATGCCCACCAGCGCAAAGGCGCGCGGGTCCGCCGCTGCGCCCGGCCAGATCGCATTGACCGCCGTCCCGAAAACGAAGCCGACACTCGCGCCCATAAACAGCGAGGGCGTGAACACGCCGCCCGGCGCGCCCGAGCCGAACGACGACGCCGTCGCGAGCCATTTGCACACCACGATCACCAGCAACGTGCTCCACAGGACGTGGCCGTTGAGGATGTTGACGACGACCGAGTAGCCGTTGCCGGCAACTTCCGGGATCTTGATCGCAAGCGCCCCGACGATGAGCCCGCCCAACATCAGCCGGGCGATCAAAGGCAGCCGGGTCGCGATGAAGAGATTCTCGGCGCGCCGGAGCGAACGGAGAAACCACGGGGCGAGGGTGCCGACGATCAACCCGAGCAAGATGTAGGCCGGCATTTCCAACGGCGAATGCAGCGTGAATTCCGGCACCTTGTAGAGGTGCTGTTCGCTCGTCATCACGCGCACGGTGAGCGCCGCGACGACGGCCGAGACCGCCAGCGGGCCGAGGGTCTCCATCGCGATCGTCCCGAGGATGATCTCCGCGACGAAGAACGAGCCGGCGATCGGGGCGTTGTAGGCCGAGGCGATACCCGCCGAAGCCCCGCACGCCACGAGCAGGCGCAGCTGCGGCGGCGTGAACTGCCGCCAGCGGCCGATCAACGACGCCATCACGGCGGCCAGTTGCACCATCGGGCCCTCCCGCCCGATCGACCCGCCCGATCCGATCGAGAACAACGCCGCCGCGCTCTTTACCAGGCTGGCGCGGACCGGCACGTTGCCCGAGCCGATGAGGATCGCCTCCATGTAGTCCGTCGAGCTTTGACCCCGCGTGAGATGCTTGCCGAGCAGCAACACCAACCCCGCCAACCCGCCGCCGACGGCGGGCAGGGCCAACACCGCCCACCAGGGCAGCTGGCGCATCGACTCGACCACGCCCGCGCTCGAGCCGGACAGCACGTGGTGGACGCCCTCGGCCAGCGCGCTGAACATCAGCGAACTCAGCGCCCCCAGCCAGCCCACAAAGCCCGCCCACAGCAGCGTCACCTGCCACTCGGTCGGTTGCAGGCGCTCTTGGATCCACACCCGCCACCGCAGAAGGCGCAGCATGCGCGCCAGCAGGAGTTTCGCCGGGTCGGTGACCGCTTTCATCGCTTCACGGCCCGGGCGAGGACCGCGCGAAACTGCGCCTCCGTCGGCGCGGCCAGGAGCGCCGCGCGGGTGCCCGGGGACTTCAACAGCCGCGAAAGCGCCGCGACCATCCGGAGATACTCGGCCACGGCATCCTTAGGCGTGCCGATGAGGAAAATCAACCGCACGCCCGGGTGCTCCGCGTCGAAGGCGACCGGCACGGCCGTGCGCGCCACGGCGAGCACGATCCGCTCGACGGCCATCGTCCGTGCATGGGGCAACGCGATGTCTTCCGCGATGCACACCGAGGAGATCGCCGCGCGCGCCAGCAGATCCTCGAGAAAACGCCCGGCATCCTTCACGTCGGGCGTCGCGGCGCGCAGGCGTTGGTGGAGCGCCCGGATCGCGTCTTCCCCCGAGGTCGCCTCCAAGTCCAGCGCGACGATGTCGGGCGTGGCGATGAGTTCGGCCGGAGTGTTCAAGTCGGAGAAAATATTGGGCACCGCGGGCGGCAAAACAAGCGTCCTTCGCAAATTCGCCCTCGCTCAATCCAACGTGTAGGGCTCCGGTTCCTGCTCCGGCTCGGCGTGGACCGTCAGGTTTACCAAGCTCTTGAGCGACGTGAAGTGCTGCCCGAGGTCGAAGTCGCCGCCGAGCCCGCCGATGAGCTTGTCGAACAGGTCGCGCTTCGAGGCCTTCAACGCCTGGATGCGCTCCTCGATCGTGCCGGCTGTCACCATGCGGTAGACGAATACGGTGTTCGTCTGGCCGATCCGATGCACGCGGTCGACCGCCTGTGCCTCCACCGCCGGGTTCCACCACGGATCCAGCAAAAATACATAATCCGCCGCGTGCAGCGTTATCCCGGTGCCGGCCGCCTTGAGCGACACCAGCATCACAGCCGAGCCGGTTGCCGTCTGGAACTGCTGCACGGGCTTCAACCGGTCCAGCGTCATGCCCGTGAGCTCGTAGCGCGGCAACTCCGGGAACTGCGCCGCCAGCGCCGTGCGCACGCGGTCGAGGAGCATCACGAACTGGGAAAAGATCACGACCTTGTGCCCGCTGCCCACGATCTCCGCGAGTTTCTGGAGCAGGAGGTTGATCTTGCCCGAGTCGGTCAGAGGGGCGTTGAGCCACGGCAGCATATCCGGATCGCAGCAGGTTTGTCGCAGCCGGGTGAGCAGGGCCAGGAAACCGAAGGACTTTTCCCGCATCACCGAGCCCACGTCGTCGCCGAGGCGCTCCAGACCTTCCGAGCAGATGCGGGCATACTCGGTGCGCTGCACATCCGTCAGCGGGCAGATCAGGTCCATCTCGACCTTCTGCGGCAGTTCCTTCGCGACTTCGTTCTTTGTCCGGCGCAGGACGAACGGGGCGAGTTGGGCGCGCAGCCGCGTCAGCGTGCCCCCGCGATCCGTCAGCAGCGCCGACTCGAAGGACGAGCGCGAACCCAGCAGGCCCGGCAGCAGGAAACGAAAGATACTCCACAGATCCAGTTGCCGATTTTCCAGAGGCGTGCCGGTGAGCACGACCCGGTGCCGCGCCCGGACCGCAAAACAGGTTTGGGTGATCTTGGCGTCGGGATTCTTGATGAACTGGCCTTCGTCGAGAATCGCGTAGCCGAACTCCGTGCCGGCGAGGAGACCACGGTGCTTGCGCAGCTGGGTGTAGCTGGCGATCCAGACCGCGGCCGGGGGCCGGTTCGTGAAATCGTGGCCCGTCTTAAGCACATCGGCGGTGAGCGCCGGGAAAAACTTCGCGATCTCCTCGCGCCAGACCGGCACGACACTGGCGGGGCAGACAATCAGGTTCGCACGACCGGCGACCGGCCGGGTCGCGATCAGCGCGAGCAGTTGCAGGGTCTTGCCGAGGCCCATTTCGTCCGCGAGCAGACCGTGGCAACCGACTTCGCACAGGTGATGCAACCACTCCACACCGCGCCGTTGGTAGGGTCGCAGCAATTCGGGGAGCACCGGCGGGGTTTCCGGTGGGGCGAGCACGCGCTGGCGCCACTGCTCCATCTCGGGCGTGAGCGTCAACCGCAGCTTTACGTCGTTGAACAGCGAGAAAACCAAATAGGGGGAGAGCCCGACGTTCTCCGGATGAGCACCCTGGGTTTCCTCGATGTTCTTCTGCCAGGCGCAATAAGAGGCCCAACGGTCGGCGGGCAGCGTCACGATGCCGATGTTGGGCAAGATCACGGGCTGCCCGCCGCGTTTCAGCAGCGAATTCACTTCCCCGTCGGTCAGCAGGCGTTCGCCCGCCCGGAAAATCCAGCGCAAGTTTAACGCCGCGTGATCGCCCCCCGCCGCGCCTTCGACCGGTGTCGCCCGGTCGGCCACGGCTTCAATTTCGATCGCACGGGTGCCCTTGATCAGATTGGCGGCCTTGTCGTCGAGCTCGATCGCAAACATCCGCCGCCATACCGCCAGCGTCAGCTTCAGGAAATTCGGAATCTCCACGAGCGACTCGAGCAGGTAGGCCCCGGTCTCTTGATTGTAGTGGAAATGGGCCTTGCGCGCATACGCCGCCAGGCCGATGAGCTTCGCCCGCTCGCCCGAGGAAACATGGCCGTTGCCCGCGCTATGGGCATCGGGCCCGAGCGCCGGATGCCGGGTCTTCTTGTCGGCGCCGACCCAAAAGGCATGGAAGGCCAGACCCGCCGTCCGCGTCTTGAAGACCAGCATCAGCGGTCGCGACGTCGCGCTCAACCGTGACGCCGGCGTCATGTGCGGCCGCAACGGCGGGTGTCCGTTCCCGGCTCTGAACGCCGGCCCCGGCTCAAAC
>JBDNFZ010000471.1:0-6693 GCA_041689555.1 Opitutaceae bacterium
CCGCACGTTGAGCTCCAGAAAATCCGAAAGCCCCGGCACCGCCGGAAGCCCGCGCGGCCGCACCCGCTCCATGAAGAACGGCACCAGCCCCACCCACGCCCGGCCCTCGTGCAGATCGACGGTCAATCCCGGCGGCAAGTTTGCCTGAATCGCCGCCGGATCCCACGCCCAGTGCAGAAACAGCAGGTGCGCCCATCGCTGCCGCATCACGGGCTCGCCCGCCGGCCGCTCCCGCTCCGCCAACCGCTGCGCCATCGTCGTTACCACCATGACCCCACCCTGACGGCCCCCTCCTCGCGCCGCAACTCCCGCTTACTTGTAACCTATTGGGTTACAAATTTCCGTTCGCGTGTCCCCTTCCGTCGATCCGTCTTCAGCGGGCCAAGAATCCCCGCAGGCGCAGCTTCACCGCCGGCCACTCGGCCGCGACGATGGAGAACATCACCGTATCGCGCACCCAGCCGTCCGGCATCGCCATATGCCCGCGCAGCACACCTTCGCGCACCGCCCCGAGCCGCGCGATCGCCGACTGCGAACGCGCATTCCGCGCGTCGGTCTTCAACTGCACGCGATTGCACCCGAGCGCCTCGAAAGCGTGGGTCAGCAACAGCAGCTTCGTCTCCGTGTTGATCGCCGTGCGCCATGCTGCCTTCCCCAGCCAGGTGTTGCCGATCTCCAGCCGCTTGTCCGCCGGCGCGACCTCCATAAAGGTCGTCCCGCCCACCGCCTCGCCGCTCGCGTCGTCCACGATCGCCCACGCCAATCCGTCGCCCCTCGTCTGCGCCGCCCGCACCGCGCCGGCCCACGCCCGCACCGAATCCGCCGGGGCCGGCCGCGCGTGCTTCATGTAGCGCCACAACTCCGCGTCCCCTCCATGCCGCTCCAGCGATCCCATATGGGCTTCCGCCAGCGGTTCCAGCCGCACCGATCGGCCCTTCAGCGTCACCGGTTCCAATTGCATCGTCATCGCCCCGATTCGTTTCTTGCCGCTCTTTCCGCGCAACGAAATTCTCCTCCCTCGGCCAAGTTCGTCTCCGCCCTCACCGCCGCCCACCGCGACTTCATCGCCGCACGGAAAATCTACTGCGTCGCCTCCGCATCGCACTCCGGCCGCGTCAACCTCTCGCCCAAGGGCATGGAGCCCTTCCGCGTCCTCTCAACCACCCGCGTCGGCTACCTCGACGTCACCGGCAGCGGCAACGAAACCGCCGCCCACCTCCGCGAAAACGGCCGCCTCACCCTGATGCTGTGCTCGTTCGACGCCGCCCCGCTTATCTTCCGCATCTACGGGCGCGGCCGCGCCGTGCAGCCGCACGACACCGATTGGCCCCGACTCCGCCCGCTCTTCGGCCCCCCGCTCGCCGGCGAGCGCCAACTCGTTCTCGTCGAGATCGAGAGCATCCAGACTTCGTGCGGCTTCGGCGTCCCGTTTTTCGACTACACCGGCGAACGCCCCGCGCTCCTCGACTACGCCGAGAAAAAAGGCCCCGAGGGCATGGCCGCCTACCACGATCGGCACAACCGCCAGAGCATCGACGGCCTGCCCACCGGCCTCAGGCCCTGACCTCCTTTGGTCCTTCCTTTATTTCGCGTCGTTTCGCGCCCTTTCGCGGGCATCTCCTTTTCCGAAGTTTGCTTCCGTGTGTTCCGTGTATTCCGTAAAGCGTCTCCATGATTCGCGCGCTCGTTTTCGATTTCGACGGTCTCATTCTCGACACCGAGTCCGCACTCATCCGCTCCTATGCCGATGTCCACGCCGCCCACGGCGTGCCCTTTGATGAGCCGCGCTTTCTCCGCGCCGTCGGTCACGCCGACTACGCCTTCGATCCTTGGGCCGCCTTCGGTCCCTCCGCCGCCCACGCCGCCCTCGAAGCCGAACGCCAAGAAACCAAAAAGGGCCGCCTCGAACTCCTCGCCCCGCTCCCCGGCGTGATCTCCCTCATCGATGAAGCCCGCGCTGCCGGCCTGCCTCTCGCCATCGCTTCCAACTCCGAGCACTCCTGGGTCGAGCCCCACCTCGCCCGCCTCGGCTTGCTCGGCCATTTCAGTTTCCTCGCCTGCCGCGACGACGTCCCTTCGCCAAAACCAGAACCCGATCTCTACAAACTCGTCCTCAACCGCTTCGGCCTCCGCGGCCATGAAGCCGTCGCCTTCGAGGATTCGCACACCGGCTCCGTCGCCGCCAAACGCGCCCATCTCCACACCGTCGTCGCGCCCGGCCCCTCGACCGCGCACCACGATTTCAAGCACGTCGACCTCGTCGTCGGATCGCTCGCCGAGGTCACCCTCCCCGGCCTCATCGCCCGTTTCGTTCAGCCGCCCAGCTCTTCCCAACGTTTGTAGGTCGTCGCGATCTGCGCTTCCAACTCGTGGAGGCGCTCGGTCGCGTGGGTGACTTCCAACGGCGGTTTCTTGAAAAACAGCGGATCCGCCAGCTTCGCCGTCAGCACCGTCTGTTCGTTCTCCAATTTCTCGATCAGCGCCGGCATCGCGTCCAATTCGGTCCGTTCCTTGTTCGTGAGTTTTTTCGTCTTCGCCGCCCCTGCACCCCCGCCGACAGCGCTCTTGGCCGCGCTCTTCGCCCGTTCCTCGGCGGCCGCGATCTCCAGCGCTTTCCGGAGCTTCTCCTTCTGCCAATCATCGTAGCCGCCGAAGTATTCCACGACCTTTCCCTCGCCCTCGAAGACCAGCAGGCTCGTGCAAACTTCGTTCAAAAACGCCCGGTCGTGACTCACCAGCAGCACCGTGCCGCCGAACTCCACCAACAGATCCTCCAACAGATCCAGCGTCTCCGCATCGAGATCGTTCGTCGGCTCGTCGAGCACCAGCACGTTGGCCGGCTTGGTGAAGAGCCGCGCCAACAACAATCGGTTTCGCTCGCCGCCCGAGAGCGCTTTGATCGGCGTCCGCGCCCGCGCCGGTTCGAAGAGAAAATCCTCCAAATACGAGATGACGTGCCGCGTGCGGCCGTTGAGCGTGATCATCGTGTTGCCGTCGGCGACGGCGTCCTGCACCCGCATCGTCTCGTCGAGTTGCGCGCGCAATTGGTCGAAGTAAACGATCTCCAACTGCGTTCCCTGCTCCACCGTGCCCGCCTGCGGCTTGAGTTGGCCGAGCAGCAGTTTCAGCAGCGTGGTCTTGCCCGCGCCGTTGGGCCCGACGATGCCGATCTTGTCCCCGCGCTCGATCCGCGTCGTCACATCGCGCACGATCCACGGCGCATCCGGGCCATAGCGGAAGCCGGCGCCTTCGCAGGTGATGACTTTGAAACCGCTGCGGTCCGCTTCCTGCGCCGACATCGTCGCCTTGCCCTGCCGGTCGCGGCGTTCCGCCCGTTCGGCCCGCATTTTCTCCAGCGCATGGATGCGGTTGTTCGCCCGCGACCGCTGGGCCTTCACGCCGCGCCGGATCCAGACTTCCTCCTGCGCGAGCTTTTTGTCGAACTGCGCGCGCTCGACCTCCTCCGCCTCGAGCACCGCCTGTTTCCGCACGAGGAACGTGTCGTAGTCGCAGGCCCAGCCGACGATCTTGCCCCGGTCCACTTCGACGATGCGCGTCGCCAGCTTCCGCAGAAACGCCCGGTCATGGGTCACGAAGAGCAACGCCCCGCCCCACTCCAATAAAAACTCCTCGAGCCACTGGATCGACGCCAGGTCGAGATGGTTCGTCGGCTCGTCGAGCAGCAGCAACTGCGGCGCTTCCACGAGACCCCGCGCCAGCAAAACCCGGCGCTTCTGCCCCGCCGACAACTCCGCAAATTCCATCTCCGCCGGCAGCCCCATCTGTTCGAGCAACCGTTCGGTGCGGTCATGGCGCTCCCAGTCGTTGTGTTCCTCGTAGGCGCCGCCATCGCCCTCTACGACCGTCCGCACCGAGCCCGTGAGCCCGACCGGCACCTCCTGCCGCAGCGTCGAAAACACCGCCCCCGCCTGCCGGAACACCTGACCCTTGTCGGCTTCGAGTTCGCCCGAGATCACCTTCATCAGCGTGGACTTGCCCGCGCCGTTGCGCCCGACCAAGCACACGCGTTCCCCGCGGTCGATCTGGAGATTGACGCGGTCCAGCAACGGCGCGCCGCCGAAGCTCAGGCTGATATCGAGAAGACTCACAATGGCCATAGGAACCGGCCACCATGCACGCCGCACGCCGCCCAGCGCAAGGCCCGCGTGGATTCGCCGCGCGAATGTCGCCCAACGAGCCTGACCGCCAACACGCAGGGGGAAAACCGGCAGGCATAGAAATTCACTCGGATCGCATGCATCCGAAACGGCCGGTCAGACATAGTAGTGTGCGAATTAACCCGACGACCGCGGGTGATTCCCAACCCATAACTCAGTCAACCCAACCGCCCATGAACCTGAAAATCGTCCGTTCGCTCCTCACCCTTCTCACACTCGGCGCCTTCGCCTCCGCCTCCATCGTCGCTACCGCCGCACCCGCCCGCGCAGATATCGTCGACACCGCCGTCGCCGCCGGCTCGTTCAAAACCCTCGCCGCCGCGCTAAAGGCCGCCGACCTCGTCGGCGCGCTCAAGGGCGACGGACCGTTCACCGTCTTCGCCCCCACCGACGAAGCCTTCGCCAAACTCCCCAAGGGCACGCTCGAGTCTCTGCTCAAGCCCGAGAACAAAGACCAACTCGTCGCCATCCTGAAACTCCACGTCGTCCCCGCCCGCGTCTCTCTCGCCACCGCGCTCGAACGCGCCTCCGCCATCACGCTCTCCGAGGAACGCGTCGCCATCGCCTTCAAGGACGGCGCCGTCCGCGTCAACGCCGCCAAGCTCGTCGGCGCCGACATCGGCGCCACCAACGGCGTCATCCACGTCATCGACACGGTGCTCCTCCCCGCCGCCAAGGCCCCCGTCGCAGCGCGGATGCAGGGCAACTCCCCGGCCCGTATCATCGCCCTCGCCATCAGCCGCGGCGTCCCGCTCTTCAACGACGGTCAGCCCGCCGCCTGCGCCTCCGTCTACGAAATAGCCGCCGAATCCCTCGTCACTCTCGGGGCGCTGCCGCCCGCGGCTGAAAAGGCGTTGCGCACCGCCCTCGACGAGAGCGCCAGCACCGCCGACGCCAGCGAGCGCGCCTGGACCCTCCGTCGCGGCCTCGACCGCGCCCTCGGCGCCCTTGAAGGCCGCCACACCGCGCTGCGCTGAACTCAGCCCCTGCCGGTCCCAGCCCGGCCGCTTCTCCGCCCCCGCAGGGAAGTGTCACGTAATACGTGACACTTCCCCGGGCGTTATTTTTTGAACAACTTGTCGAGCGCGCCGAAATTCTTGAGGGATTCGATTTTCTTTTCCGGCAGTTTTACCGTCGCCACGGGCGAAGCGGGCGGCGCGGGTTTCCCCTCGGGCTTGGTTTCACCCGCTCCCGTTTTCCCGCCCGCCGCCAGCCAACGGTCCAACTTCACCGCCGAGACCGGCTCCGTCGTGCCCAGCTCCTGCGCGAACAAACTCACGCGAAATTCCTCCACCAACCAACGAAACGCCGCGCCGTCCTCCACGCCCCGCAGCTTCGCCACGGCCGCGACATAGGGCGCGAGTTGTCGGGACCGCTCCGCGTCTTTCACGGAATTCTGCCGCCACCGATCCGCCCGCTGCTTCATCGCCTTGAGGTAGCGCGGAAACTGCGCGAGCTGCACATAAGGCGTCGCCCGCACAAAATCCGCCGGGAGCAGCGCCGCCAGATCCGTCGGCATACCCGGAAAAGGCGTCGCGTGGACCTCCAGCGCCAACCGCACGGTCAGGATGTCGCGCAACTGGTCCACATACCTTGGCACCAGACCGCGCAGATCGGCCTTGGCCCGGTCGACCGCCGCGCCAAACGCCGCCGACGTGAGCGCGCTCACGCGTTTCGCGTCGCACACCCACGCGCGGATCGCGCCTAACGCATGCACCTGTAAATCCGCCAGCGGCACGAGCGTCGCGAGCAGCGGCCCGAGTTCGCGCAGCGCCTTCAGGTCGCGCTCGAGCCAGCCGAGTTCGTAGCGCACCTGCGCTTCCAACAACGCCGCGAGACCGCGCGTCGTCGCGGCCTGCGCCTCCGCCGGTGTCCGCGCCAAACGCAGCGCCACGCCGCCGGCCTCGACCACGAGCGCGGGAAACGCCTCGACCGGCACGCCAGCCTGCTCGCTCACGCGCACCCGCGCCGGCACGTCGCCAAAACTCCACGCCGTTTGCGCCGCCTTTTCCCACTGCGCCCGCGCGCGGAGCCACACCTCGGGCTCCGCCTTCGCCACCGCCGCGCTCGCCTCGCGGCCGCGTTGCCGGAGCGCGGCACGCACCTCCGCCAGCTCGCGGCTCGCACAGAGCTCGACCCCGGCGTCGTTCACGACCCGCACCCGCACGCGGAAATGTTCGGGCAGCGCCTTGCCGTCCCAAATCTTCGCCTGCACCCCGAGCCGGAACCGCTCGCGCAACTCCGCCGCCAACGCCTCGGTCAGGGTCTCGCGTCGGTCGGTCAGCCGATCCCGCGCCGCCACCCAAGCGGCGAATTTCTTCGCGTTCTCGTTCAACGGCACGAACGCCCTCCGCAGTTCCTTCGGCAACGCCCGCAGGTAGTGCTCCACCTTGGCCTCGAGGTGGCCGGGCACAGCCCAGTCGAGCGCCGCCGGCGTCAGCGCGGCGGCATCGCGGATGTTCACGTCGAGGGTCACGCCGTCGTCGGCCTGCCCGGGCTTGTAGGTGTAGGCGAG
>JBDNFZ010000472.1:0-1127 GCA_041689555.1 Opitutaceae bacterium
ATGGCGGGTTCGGCGGCGGGGACGCTGGCTTGGAGGGTGCTGGTGACGATGCCGATCTTGAGGCGCAGGTCGCGCCAGTCGGATTCGCCGTAGCGCTGGCCGAGGAGAGTGATGTCGCCGGCACTGGGCGAAAGGTAGCCGAGAAGGACTGTTAGGAGGGTGGTTTTGCCGCAGCCGTTGGGGCCGAGAATGGCCCAGTGCTCGCCGGCGCGCACGCGCCAGTCGAGACCGCGCAAAATGGCGGTGTCGCCGCGGCGCACGCGGAGGCCGGAGACGTGGAGCAGATCGGGCATCGGAAAAAGTCTGCGTGCGCGCAGTTGCGCGGGTCAATCGCGGCCCTAACGTTGGCCGGATGCCTTCTGTCCGACTCTTCGCCCTTTTCTCAGCGCTGCTACTTTCGGCCGCGGCGCGGCCCTTCACGGTCGTGGCCTACAACGTCGAGAACCTCTTCGATGCGGACGGCGTCGCGGGCTACGAAGACTACCAGCCGGCGAAATATTCCCGGGCGCAGGTGCTGACGAAGTTGCGGAATATCGTGCGCGTAGTCGCGAAGTTCGAGGACGGGCGGGGGCCGGATGTGCTGATGTTTTCCGAGCTCGAGGTCGACGCGACGCCGGGCAAAACGCCGCCGGACTACGATGCGATCCTGAAGCGCTACGCCGGGATGAAGCTCGACGAGATGCTCGGCGCCAAGTTCACCACGGAGATCGGCGACCTGCCGGCGGAGGCGTTGCTCGCAAAGGCGTTGGCGGATGCGGGCATGACGGGCTACCGCATCGTGACGGGCGACCGTGCGCCGGCGGCGGGCGAGCGGAAGCAGGAGATCAACTGCGTGACGTTTACGCGGTTTCCGGTGACGCAGGCGCGGGCGCACGCGACGCCGGGCGCACGGGCGATTTTGGAAGTGCTCGTCGAGGTGGACGGGGCGCCGCTCTATCTGTTCAACAACCACTGGAAATCGGGCGCGAGCGACCCGGCGACGGAGTCGACCCGGATCGGCAACGCGCGGACGTTGCGGGTGCGGCTCGACGAGATTTTCAAAGCCGATCCCAACGCCGATGTGATCGTCGGCGGCGATCTCAACTCCCAATACAACCACAGCCGCCGCTATGCGAAGACGATGAAGG
>JBDNFZ010000473.1:0-2765 GCA_041689555.1 Opitutaceae bacterium
AGATGGGAGATCGGAGATGGGAGACGGGAGAGGGGAGAGAAATTGGAAGGGGAAAGGGAAAGGGTGGGGAGGGTGGGGAACAAGGTGTTTTTTGGGGGGCACGAAAGAGCTGCCGGGCGGTGAATTTAGGCGAAGTGGGATGAGAGTGGGGTGAAGCTCATTCCGATTGGTTTTCAGGAAGAGACGAACCACGGCTTTTCGCAGGAGTCTGCTTGCCGGCGATTCAACCCCGTCGCTGGGTCACATCCTGAATCGCCTGCAAGCAGGGTCCTGCTTTGCGGCCCTTGGATCACATATCGAATGCAAACCGGAAGCAGCGTTTGGAGATCGTCGTGGACGTGGCGACGCGGAGGTCGCTCGCCAACTTAAAAAGGACGTCTGTGTTGTCAGCGACGGCGCTGAAGCCGGCGTTGCCGCGACCCCAGGCGGAGAGAGAGATGACGGACGCGGGGCGGGCGAGCGACGAGTGGGCGACGAATGGGGCGGCAGGCAGGAAACGGCCGAGGTGATGACGTCGCGGGCGAACTCTTTGAGCCGGAATGGCGGTTGAAAAACAGTAAAATCCCGGGGGTGAAAAATCGGAGCCCTGTATGAACATCGCTGATTTTTGAGGATGGGAAATATGCGTGTCATGCAGGGTTTATCGCCGAGCACCCGGCGAATTCGCCCCACAAGGCGCTCCGGGTTGGTTGCTCCGCGTTTAGGCACGGCACGGACAGAAAACGCATGGGACAGGGAACCCGATCGGGCTATGGGGACGTTTTGATGCCGGTTTTTTCCGGCGGCCTCTAAACGGAGGCTTCCGGTTGATTCATCGGAGCCCCGGCAGCGAGCGCTATGACGGTAGGTCGCATCGCTGCGAACGCCGCCTGAATCTCGGGGATTGGCGGAACTCTCGCGGCAGAAAATGCGGAATCGAGCGCAGCGCCTGACAGGGAATCGCATCTCAGGAGAAAGCCGATATCATGAAGATCCTGCGGGTCGTTGCGCATCATCTTGGTCAGGATCAAATCTATCGTGTGAGGGCGAAAGAGGCTGAGCCGATGGAAAGGGGCCAAACCCGCGATGGGCTTCGTGCGACCCAACCATTCCGGGGCGAGGATGACTTGGGCATCTGTGAAAAGATGCGTCATGTAGAGTCCGTCGGGCTCAAGCTCGCGGTTGGTCGCGTCGAGAGCATCCAAAAATTGTTGGTCGGCCTCGATGCGCGCCATTTGCACCATGGGCAAAATGGCATCGGCATCCTGAGTCACGCCGAAGGCCGGAGGCGGAGACGGATAGCCGAGAGCGAGCGCCGCACGACCGAAGAGCACGATGTCGACGGGCTGTCGTCAATGGCGGTCGAGAGTGTGCAAGATTCGTTCGGGGTTGTTCATGGGCGGGCGGAGAGCCAATCGGTGCGGGGTGGTCCGTGCCGAGCGACGCCGGTGTGCGAGACGAAGCGACTCCAATGAGGGAGACGACCAGCGGACACGGCGATCGGGTGACCGAGCAGGTCGAGTAACGTCTTCCAACGTTCGGGTTGATGCGGGTCGTGCGCAGAACCGGCGCGCGCAACATGAGCGATGGGTCGGGCCGCGCGCTCCAATTTCGCCAGGCGCCCGAGCGGAGGAAGATCGCAGAGCGGGATGAGTTGGGCAGCGCACCGGACGGCGAACGGCTCGAAGGGTTGTTCTCCCAGCAGGAGTAGCACGGCCAACTCCTCATTGGAGAAGGATTCCAGTCCGGGATCGTCCGGCGCCGGAGGGAAAACGGAGGCGTAGTGGTGGGCCCCACGGGCAGTCGCGAGCCGCAGGGTGGAGACCAAATCGGTCAGGCCGAGGCGACGTGCTCTGCGCAGCAGAAGAGAGCAGTGGGTCGGGTCACCGATCTGTTGGGCCATCGTGGTCACAGGGGCGCACTGTGTTGCGATCGGATAGGGATCGCAATCTCGAGCGGTGCGGAGGGCGGCGGGGACGGTGTCAAAGTCGTTCCTCCGATTTCTCTCTTTCCTCTTTATCGTTCTCTTTCGTCAGCGTTTGCCCGCGGGAGAGAAAGATTAGGATAAAAAGGAAAAGAGAAAGACCATGAACGAAGAGGACGACTTTGACACTGTCTCGGGGGTCAATGGGGACAAATGGGCGGCGTAGTTAGCCGATGGGCTAAATCGCGGCGGGGACGGGGAGAGCGCCGGGAGTGGGCTAAATTTGGCCGACCATGAAGCCGACGAGGCGAATTTTCAGTTCGTCGAGGGCGCGGAGATCGAGGCCGCGGTCGCCGATGGGGCCGAAGAACTCCGGGAAATCGAGATCCGTCACGCCGTCGGGATCCGGAGGCCGGGGCGGGAGGAGGGCGCGGGAGTCGCGGCGGAGTTTATCCCACTTGGCGGAGGTGCGGGCCCAGGTGATTTCGGCGGCGGTGGGCGGAGCGTGGCGACCGTGGGCGAGGAGACGGGCAGGCTCGCCACCGAAGAGAAACGCAAGCGCGAGGCAGAGCGGGAGGAGACGCATCGGCCTCCAATATGGTGGAAGATTGTGCCGGTTCCGGGGCGGGCGAGAGACAAGCAGGCGACGAAGAGAAGCGTGGGCGTAAAAAAATCGCCGCTCCGGAGGGAGCGGCGGTTGGGGGGTGAAGAGCTGGATTGAAGCCTAGCCCGGAAAATTCATACGCGAACGAAAGAATGGGCATGATTCGTGCTTAAGTTATTGGCATGAAGAATCAAACGAAAGCAGCGACTGGCACCCGGCCCGCCACAGACTGTCAGCCCGAAGCGTTCCTGTTTCCCG
>JBDNFZ010000474.1:0-4649 GCA_041689555.1 Opitutaceae bacterium
AAGTATGAAAAAATATCTCGTTTTGGCATCAACGGTTTCAGCCCTCCTCCTAGCGGGCTGCGGCCAGAAGGAATCCACGGCACCGGCGGCAAATGCGCCGGCGCCTGCGGCAGCAGCCGCAGCCAAGCCCGCCGGGCCCCGCGTGATTGAGATCACGGGCGGCGACAACATGAAGTTCAACATCACCGCCATCGAGGCGAAGCCCGGCGAAGAGTTGAAGATCATTTTCTCCAACATCGGGACCATGCCCAAGGAGGCCATGGGCCACAATCTCGTAATCCTGAAAAAGGGCACCGACACGATGGCGTTCGCGATGGCGGCCACTACGGCCAAGGCCACCGACTACATCCCGGCGTCGATGCAGGACGCGGTGCTCGCCCATACGGCGATGCTCGGGCCCCGCAAGTCCGAGGAGTTGCTCTTTAAGGCTCCCACCGAGCCGGGCGATTACCCCTACGTCTGCTCCTTCCCCGCTCATTATCAGGTCGGGATGAAGGGCATTATCTCGGTCAAGTAACCGGTAAAACTACTTACAGTTAAAAAACCGGGTCCCGAATGGGCCCGGTTTTTTTATATCAGCTCGGGCGGGATTTTATCCGTCCGCCCCGATCGTCGCCGGTTCAACCCTTCGCCGGCCACCACTGGTAGAGGAAGAAGTAGACGAGGACGCCGGTCACAGAAACATAGAACCAGATGGGAAACACGATCCGGGCCCAGCGTTTGTGGCGCTCGAACTCGCCCTTGAAGGCCAGCGCGAACGTGCGCGGCACGAGGTAGGCGATGCTGATCGCGAGGATCACGTGGGTGATAAGCATCACGTAATAGACGGTGCGGATCGGGCCTTCGCCGCCGAACTGGGTGTGCACCGCCTCGCCCGCGCCGGCCGCCATGCCCTTGAGCACCTTGTGGCCGATATAGCCGACCAGAAATACGGCGGAGACAACGCCGGCGCTGATCATCGAGGCCCGGTGCGCGACCTTGTTGCCGCTTTTGATAAAAACGAAGCCGACCGAGATCAGCACCGTCGCCAGTGCGTTGAGGGAGGCGTTGATGGCCGGGATGTCGTCGAGCTTCATGGCGGAACGGATCGGGGGGAGATTAGAAATGCATCACGCGGTCGGCGACGAGCGCGCCGAGCACCAGAGGGAGATAGGCAATCGAACAAAGAAAGAGTGCGCGCGCCGCGACGTCCCGACCCTCGGGGCGGAGGAAGATGGCGGCGCGGACGATGATCCACAATCCGGCCGCGACGGCGAAGCCGCCCGACCAGGCCGTCGCGAGTCCCAGCACCCAAGGCAGCACGCTCACCGTGACGAGCGCCAGCGTCGCGACAAACGACCACCATGCGACGAAGCCGCCGCGTTCATCACGCACCGGTAACATCGGGAAATGCACGGCGGAGTAATCGCGGCGGTAAGTCCAGGCGATCGCCATGAAGTGCGGGATCTGCCAGAAGAAGAGCAGACCGAACAAAATCCAACCCAAGGTGCTGACGCGGCCCTCGGCGGCGGTCCAACCGATAAGCGGGGGAAGCGCGCCGGCGATCGCGCCGATTTCGGTGCTCCAGCGCGACCAGCGTTTCGCCGGGGTATACCAGCCGAGATAGGCGATCATCGTGAGCAACGCGACCCCGGCGCAGAGGTAGTTGACCCGCGAGAAGAGGATGAAGAGCCCGCCCACGCACATCAGCCCGCCGAGCACGAAGGCCGAGCCGGTGGGAATCTTGCCGGTGGGAATCGGACGGTCGGCCGTGCGCTTCATCTGCGCGTCGGTGTCGGACTCGAGCCATTGGTTCAGCACCGCGACGCCGCCGGCGGCGAGCATCGAGCCGAGCGCGACGAAGACGATCTCGGAAGTGCTGCGGGGCGGCCGCGCCGCAAAATAGGCCGCGAGCGAGGTGAGCGCGGAGAGCAGGCTCAGGCGCGGCTTCGTCAGCTCGAGATAATCGGAAAACTTGGCGGGGGAGCCTGGCGCGACGGTTTGAGCGGTCATGGTCATAGTGCCACCCTAGCGTTCTCCAGACGGTCCCGGTGTGCAAGCCAAGTGAGCCAGAACGTCGTCAACAGGATCGCCGCGCCGACGAGAACGTGCCCCGTGGTAATCAAAGCCGAGCGCTGGCTCCAGATGACCCACGCGCCGAGCATGATTTGGAAAGCGAGGAGGCTGACCAGCACCGACGCACCGCAGCGCAGACCGAGCGATGCGCCCCGATCACGCCAGATCCGAATCGCCAGCCAAACGAGCACGACCGAAAGGACGACGGCCATGGCGCGGTGGGCGAAATGGATACCGATTCTAAAATTCCAATGGGCGGGCAGCCAGCCGCCGTCGGCCGTCGAAGCGGGAAACGTCGGGATCGCGAGACCGGCGTAGCTGTGGCGCATCACCGCCGCGATCGCAAGTTGAAGGAGAATCAGGCCGCAACAGATCAGCCCCATCCGGCGCACGCCTGCGGCAATCGGCGCAGCCCGCTCGATCCAGCCCCGGCTGAGGGCGATCGTGACCGCCATCAGGTTGCACACGAAGACTTGCGCCATGCAGGCGTGAAGCATGGCGAAGACCCGGCCCACACTGGTGTTGACCGTCTCGATATGCAGGTGGTCGCACAGCACGCGCAGGCCGCCGACGAGCGCTTGCAGCAGCACGAGGCCCACGGCGAACAGCGCCAGCTGCCGCAGCCAGGACCGTGCTTCGGTGCGCCAGACCCAGACGGCGAGCAGGATGGTGATCGCGCTCATCACTTTGGCGCTCAGCCGATGGGAGTGCTCGGCGAATTTGTCCATCTCGCTGAGCCAGCCGGCGGGGTTGATCGAGCCGTCGGAGAGCGGCCAGTCGAGAAACACCATGCCGGCGCCGATGCTCGTGGTGTAGGCGCCGAGGGCGATCAAGACGAACACCCAGGTGCTGCCGATGAGGGCAAACCACGCGAGCGCGGGTTTGTAGGCGGCGGTGCGGTTGGGATACGGAGAGGCGGTCATGAGGCGAATTGAGGCCGAAGAGAAGCCCGGCTTCCGAACGCGGCAAACCCTTTGACAAAGTTATCCGTCGGCGAATCCGTAGTGGTATGAAATCTTATGGCCGGGTCAAAACGCCGCTGGTTGCCGCCGCGCTTCTCTCGGCGCTCGCGGGCTGCGGAAAACCGGCCGCGACCACGCGTCCCGTCGCCGCGACGACCACGGCTTCCGCCGCTGTGGCGACGCCGCCGACCCCCGCGACACCCGCCGCAGAGCGGCACACGCTCACGGGCGAGATCACGGCGGTGGACCGGGAGCGGAAGGTGCTCGTGGTCGACCACGACGAGATCAAGGGCTACATGCCGGCGATGACGATGGAGTTTGGCGTGAGCCCGGGCGACCTCGCCGTGGCCAAGGTCGGCCAGCGGATCCGCGCGGAGATGATCCCGAGCGAGACCGCGGATTTTCGCCTGGAGAAAATCTGGCCCGAAGACCGGGTGGCAACCGAGGCGGTGGCGGCGGGGGCGCGAGGGCTGCGCGAAGACACGATGACCCGGGGCAAGAACGCCTACCGCGAAGTCGGCGAGATCGCGCCGAGTTTCACCCTGCTCAACCAAGACGGGCTCGTGATCCCCAGCGGGCATTTCCGGGGCAAATTGGTGATGATGAATTTCATCTTCTCGCGCTGTCCGGTGGCGACGATGTGCCCGGCCGCGACGGCGAAAATGATGGCGACACAGACTCTCGCGCGGGAGGCGGCGGTGGCCGGGATCGAGTTCGTCTCGATCACGCTCGATCCGGTCTACGACACGCCCGGGGTGCTTAGGGATTACGCTTCGGTTCGCGGGATCGACACGGGGAATTTCTCGTTTCTCACGGGGCCGGAGTCGGCCATCCGCGACCTGTTGACGCAGTTTGGCGTGATCTCCGAACTCGAAGGCGACCTGCTCAAGCACACCCTCACGACGCTGCTGATCGACGAGCGCGGGAAGATCATCCACCGCGCCGACGGCAGCGTCTGGGAACCGCGCGATTTCGTCGCGAAAATGAAAAGGGGCACATGAGCACCGGGACCGTCAACGTCCGGCCAGCGGCCAGAGCCGAATGGAGTTCGCGTCAATGGTGGCAAACGGCGTGGATTACCGCCGGTGCTTGCACGCTTTATGTTCTCTTCCGGTTTTTGCCGACGGGGACCAATTTGAACCACATGGATTTCCGCGTGACCGGGAAAGGCGCGCTCGAACTTTGCGATCCTTCGAATCCCCAGTTTATCCCGGTGATCGCCGCGAAGTCGCCGGTGAAGATGACGGCCAAGACCGCGCTGCCGCCGCTGGCGGGAGGCGAGGTGCGGGTGACGCTGCGGCTGGAGACGGCCAACGGGAAACCGATCGCGCCGGAAGACGTGGTGGTGAAGCACGGCCGCAAGTTGCACCTGCTGATCATCGATCCCACGTTGACCGACTACCAGCACGTGCATCCCGAGCCGGGCAAGGTGCCGGGGGAGTGGAGCTTCGCCTTTGTGCCAAAGCATGGGGGCACCTACCGGCTGTTTGCCGATTTCACGCCGGCGGCGACGAATCGCAGTCTCTACAGCAACGCCGATCTGGTCGTTTCCGGAGAAACGCCGATCGAGGCCATGGAACCGACAAGGATGCAGCCGGCGTGGACGGCGGAGCGGGCGGGCTATCGTTTCTC
>JBDNFZ010000475.1:0-2822 GCA_041689555.1 Opitutaceae bacterium
CCCGAACAAGCCGCCAACTTCGCCCTGGCCACCGTCGAGACCGCCGCCACCAGCGCCGCCTTCCGCATCGCCGCGCCCACCACCATCGCGAGCGACAACGCCTCGCAAAAAGTCGCCATCACCACCGCGCGCCTCGCCGCCACGCCCGAATACCTCGCGATCCCCAAGCGCCTGCCCGCCGCCTTCCTCACCACCAAGGTGGTCAATACCTCCGAGTTCCCTTTCCTCGCCGGCGCGCTGAACGTCTTTCTCGACGGAACGTTCGTCGCCGCCAGCTCGCTCCGCGCCGTGCAGCCCGGCGAAAAATTCGACCTCGCGCTCGGCGTCGACGAGGGCCTCGCGCTCAAGCGCAAACTCGTCAATCGCTTCGCCGAGGACACCGGGCTCACGAGCGGCGGCCGCCGCGTCACCTACGAGTTTCTCCTCACCGTGCAGAACAACAAGCCGACCGCCGAGCGCGTCGTCCTCCGCGACCAGCTCCCGATCTCCCGCAACGAAAAGATCGTCGTGAAACACCTCGCGCCCGACCCCAAGGACCTGAAGCCCGACAACGAGGGCATCCTTAAGTGGACGCTCGACCTGAAGCCCGGCGAGAAACGCGAGATCACGCTCAAGTTCAGCGTCGACCACTCCGCCGACGTGAACGTCGCGGGGCTGGAGTAGTTGGGCGGTCCGCGCCGATTCGGCCCCTGGGCTCTGCCCGCAAAAAAGCCCCGGATTATCCCGGGGCTTGGTCCCGCGCGGCGCGGGAAATCAAATCGCCGTCCGCGCTCAGCGCCAGTTCAGCACGAGGCGCGTGAAGTAGCCGGTGTCCATCTTGTCCAAGCCCCGGCCGGGCTTGCTGTTGTAGTCGTTGGAAACGCCCATCCGCAGTTTCCAATTCGGATTGGCCAGCGGCAGCTCGAGGAAGCTCTCGTGCGTCAGAATAAAAGTTCCGAGGTCTTCGAAGGTCGGGACCACCGCGAGGCGGTTCACGATCGCGAAGCCTTCCATCGCCAACGAGTGCGCGAGACCGAAGTCGAGACCGGCGCTCTTCACGTCTTCGGTCCGCGGGTTCTTGTAGCCTTCATAGCGGAACGACAAACCCGCGCGGCCCGTGAGCGTCTGCTTGGCGGCCTTGATCAGGTCGTAGCCGAGACCAAGCGCGGCGACGTTGTAGAGCTCGACGTCCTTGATCCGGTCGAAGCCGCCTTCGTCGCGCACATACCACGAGTATTTGCCGGAAAAGTTGTTCGCATAATCGGTGCCGAGCTTGAATTGGTCGGCGGACTTCTGCCCGTCGGAGACTTGCCGGTCATAGGCCGTGTAGAACTGGAGGGTGTCTTTGAGGCCCGCGAGCTTGGCCCGGAAGCCGAATGCGGTGCCGAGCTGGCTCTTGTTGCCGCTCTTGCCGGTCACGTCGACGTTCGCCTCGTAGGCCCACTTGCGGTCGAGCGCGGCGACCTCGGGGTCGGTCGCGCCGGCCTTCCACGAGGCGGCGACCTTGGCGACACTCGTCGTGATGACGCCGTCGGCGCCCATGATCTTCAACTCGCCGCCGCTCGATGCGATCTTGCCGTCGATGCGGGTGCCGCTTTCGAGCCGCACCGCCACGGGCGCGTCGGTCGTGATCGAGACCACGTCGGCCTGCTTGATCGTGATCGCACCGGCGTAGTCGGTGCTCAGTGTGACGGTGCCGCCGCCGATCGCGGTCACGGTCCCGACGAGGCGGGAGCCGTTCTTCGTCTCGACCACATCGGCCGGGAGTTGGGCGCCGAGGAGCGCGACGAGCACGGACGCCAAGGCGCTGCGGAGGAGGTTTTTCGAGTTCATAGGGACGCCGAAAAAGCCGCCGCGCTCCGACCCTGTCAACCGCCGGGGCGGGCTCTGGGTAAATTTACCTCCGCTTCGGAAAATGCCCCGGCGACGCCGCTCGACACTCCGCCGCCCCGGCCTTTTGTTCGCGCCCACCGACCCTTATGCCCGCCGCCATCCACCGCCCCTCCCTCATCGTCGCCGACCGCTGGCAGGACTACGAACTCCTCGACTGCGGCGACGGCCTGAAACAGGAGCGCTGGGGCGCCTACAACCTCGTCCGCCCCGACCCGCAGATCATCTGGCCGCGCCACGGTTCGGCCGGCGGCGTCGCGATTCCCGGCGCACCCGCCGCGAAATGGGACGGCTGGGACGGCTTCTACCACCGCAGCGAGCAGGGCGGCGGCAAATGGGAATACCGGAAGGCCCTGCCCGACCACTGGAAGCTCGCCTACGCCTCGCTCGGACTGACGTTTAAGATTCACCCTACGTCCTTCAAACACACCGGCCTTTTCCCCGAGCAAGCCGTGAACTGGGAGTGGTTCTCCGCGAAAATCAAAACCGCCCGCGCCGCCGGCCGCCCCGTCAACGTCCTCAATCTCTTCGGCTACACCGGCGCCGCCACCTGCGCCGCCGCCAAGGCCGGTGCGAGCGTCACCCACATCGACGCCGCCGAAGGCATGGTCAAGTGGTGCAAGGAAAACGCCGTCCTCTCCGGCCTCGTCGATTCCCCCATCCGCTACATCGCCGACGACTGCCTGAAATTCGTCCGCCGCGAACAGAAGCGCGGCAAATTCTACGACGCGATCATCATGGACCCGCCCACCTACGGCCGAGGCGCCACCGGCGAGATGTGGAAACTCGAGGAACACCTCTGGCCGCTCCTCACCGAGTGCCGCGCCCTCCTTACGCCCTCGCCGCTCTTCTTCCTGATCAACGCCTACACCGCGCGGCTCTCGCCCACCGTCGTCGCCAACCTCCTCGCCGAGCTCATGCACGGCCGCGGCGGCGCGATCACCGCCGGCGAA
>JBDNFZ010000476.1:0-2331 GCA_041689555.1 Opitutaceae bacterium
CGTAACCGCTCGCGCCTCAATGAAGACTCTCGTCATCGCCGAAAAGCCGTCCGTGGCCGCCGACCTAGCGCGCTCCCTCGGCAAAGTCCCCAAGTCCGGCGACCACTATGAAAACGACGAGTATGTGATCTCTTCCGCCGTCGGTCACCTCGTGGAACTCGAGATGCCCGAGGACATCGACAAGAAGAAATACGGCTTCTGGCGGCTCGAGATGTTGCCGATCATTCCGGAGAAATTCGGCCTCAAGCCCGTCGAGGCCTCCAAGGAGCGTTTCTCGCACCTCAAAAAACTCCTCGCCCGCAAAGACATCGGCCTCCTCATCAACGCCTGCGACGCCGGCCGCGAGGGCGAACTGATATTCACCTATATCTACCAGCTCACGAAGAGCAAAATCCCCTTCAAGCGCGCGTGGATGCAGACCATGACGACCGAGGGCATCAATACCGCCTTCAAAAATCTCCGCGCCGGCGCGCAGATGGCCGGCCTCGCCGACGCCGCCCGCTGCCGCTCCGAGAGCGACTGGCTCATCGGCATCAACGGCACCCGCGCCCTCACCAAGCGCATGTTCGGCTCCCGCGCCGGCAACGTCGCCTCCGTCGGCCGCGTGCAGACCCCCACCCTCGCCATCATCTTCGCCCGCGAGTTGGAAATCCGTAACTTCAAACCCCGCGCCTTCTGGCGTGTCACCGCCCAGTTCACCGTCGCCAAGGGCGCCTACGAGGGCGTTTACCAGCGCGCCAACTTCAAGAAAGCCGCGGACGACGAGCACGACCGCATCGACCGCATCTGGGAAAAAGCCCTCGGCGAAGCCGTCCTCTCCGCTTGCGCCGACGGCACCATCGCCCAGGTCACCGACGAGAAAAAAGCCGCCAACCAAGCCGCACCCCGCCTCTACGATCTCACCACGCTTCAACGCGAGGCCAACGGCCGCTTCGGCCTCCCCGCCCGCCGCACGCTCCAGATCGCCCAAGCCCTTTACGAGCGCCACAAGGTCATCACCTACCCCCGCACCGATTCGCGCGCTCTGCCCGAAGATTACATTCCCACCTGCCGCGAGACGCTCAACAACCTCCGGGGCGATCTCGGCAAACACGCCGCCCACCTCCTCGCGTCCGGTTTGCTGCGTCCCAACAAGCGCATCTTTAACAACGCCCAGATCTCCGATCACTTCGCGATCATCCCCACCCCCACCGAGCCCAAAAACCTCGATGAGATGGAGGCCAAGGTCTACGACATGATCGCCCGTCGCTTCGTCGCGGCATTCTATCCTTCCGCCGAGTTCGACGTCACCACCCGCATCAGCACCGTCGCCCCCGGCCACGACTTCAAGACCGAGGGCAAGGTCCTCACCTCCCCCGGTTGGCTCGCCGTCTACGGCAAGACCACCGTCGACGAAGACTCCGCCGAGTCCAAGGCCCTCCCGGCCCTCTCGCCCGCCGACAACGCCCGCGCTCGCACCTCCGACGCCAAGCTCCACGCCGAGTCCACCCGCCCGCCCCCGCGCTACACGGAGGCCACCCTGCTCTCCGCCATGGAAGGCGCCGGCAAACTCGTCGACGACGAGGACATGGCCGAGGCCATGAAGGAACGCGGCCTCGGCACCCCCGCCACCCGCGCCGACACCGTCGAGGGCCTCATCAACCAGAAATACATGGAGCGCAATCAGCGCGAACTCGTGCCCACGCCCAAGGCCGAGTCGCTCCTCCAGTTCCTCACCGCCGTGAAGGCCGACGCCCTCACCCGCCCGGACATGACCGGCGAGTGGGAACACAAGCTCCGCCAGATGGAGCACGGCAAATACCCGCGCGACAAATTCATGGCCGAGATCGTCGAGGTCGTGAAAGGCGTCGTCGACCGCACGAAGAATTTCGAGGAGGACGATTCCGCCGCGCGCACCACCGACATCATTTCCCCCACCGACGGAAAACCCATGCTCGAAACCCTCCGCGGCTACAAATCGCAGGACGGTATTTTGATGGTCTACAAGGTCATCACCGGCCGCAAACTCGAGGAATTCGAAGTCAAGGAGCTCGTCACCAACGGCGAGATCGGCCCGCTCGACGGCTTCGTCTCCCCGCGCACCGGCAACCGTTTCCCTTCCAAGCTCGTCCTCGCCGACGACCCCAAACACGAGGGCAAGCGCCGCGTCGACCTCGACTTTGGCAACAAGTTCGACCTCGCCACCCTCGCCCCGTTCTGGACCGATCCCGTCACCGGCGCCGAACTCTGCGAGGCCCCCACCAGCTACGTCCTGCGCGAGAAATCCGGCGACACCTACGAACAGAAATTCAGCGTCGGCCGCCTGATGTGCCAGAAGCCCATCACGCGCGA
>JBDNFZ010000477.1:0-2823 GCA_041689555.1 Opitutaceae bacterium
CACAACTCTCCAATGGGCTTCCGTGAACTGTAACGAGTGAGATCGCTCGTTTCTGCTCTATTAGTGTTGGTCAACCTGAGCTTTTTTGTGCTCGGGGCGGCTGCCGCCGTGCCGGTGATTTCCGTTGGCCCCGTGGCACAGCGGGTAACGGTCGGGGCGAGTGCGGCTTTTTCGGTCGAGGCCACGGGCGCGGGTAATCTGACGTATGCGTGGTATAAAGAAGGGTTTCTGGTAGCGGGTGGGACGCAGGCGCGCCTGTTCTTTGAGCAGGTTGGACTGGCGGATGCGGGCAGTTATCAGGTGAAGGTAACAAATGCGGACGGCATGGTTGAGAGCGTGCCGGTTGCGCTCGTTGTGAATGCAACCTCCACCATCACGGCAGCGCTGAGTGCGGGGGTCTCGTTTGTCGGACCGGTGGCCGGTCGGATGACCTTGGGGGTCGAGCTGAACTACGCCAACGAAGCGCCGCCGACGAGTATTGGATTTGGCCTCACTCTGCCGGCGGGTTGGGAGTATGTGAGCACGGGGGGGGCTGATGTGCCCGACCTGAAGCCGAGCGTGGGGCAGGTGGGGGTTCTGGAGTTCGCCTATTACAGCGCCTTTCCCAAGGATCGGGCCAATTTTACGGTTGTCGTCGCCTTCCCCGGGGGGTTGAGCTCGGCGCAGACGATGACCTCGACGATGGCCTTTCGTCCGCCCGCGGCTTCGGTGGCCAGCGCGCTGCTGGTGATACCGTTTTCTGCGGTCCCGCCGGCGACGCCGGGGACGCCGGGGTTGACCCCGGTGGGTGGGGTGTTAGTCGCGAATACCGTCAACCTGACGACCACGAACTTGCGGGTCAGTGCGCCGATTGTGGCGGGTGAGGCGACGGGTGGGCGGGCTGAACTGGTGCAGGGGAATCTTCTGCTGGCGACCGACCTGCAGATTGCAGGCACAGATACGACGGTGACCTTTGATCTCGAAACGTCGACGGCGACCGGTTTACAGGCGGCGCTGTCCGGTTCGGGCGCGCTGACGGTGCGGTTGTTCAACGTGGTGGGCGTGGCCTCTGCTCTGAGCGGGGCCGCTCCCTTGGTGATCGATTTCGTGCCGCCTACGGCAGTGATTACCGCGAGCCGTTCGGCCCTGCTGTCGGGCCAAACCGCACTGCTGACATTTACCTTGAGCGAACCGGCGACGGACTTCGCCCTTGATGATATTTCTTTTTCGGGGGGGGCGCTGACGGATTTTACCGCAGTCTCTGCGTCGGTTTATACCGTGACCTTTGTGCCGACCGAGAATTCGGTGCAGGCGGGTGCCGTCTCGGTGTCGGCCGGGCGGTTCGCCGACGCGCGGGGCAACAGCAACGTGGCTTCTTCGCTGCTGAGTATCCCCGTGGACACCAATCCGCAGTATCCGACGATTACGAGCGAGGGGGTGGCAGCGGGAGTTTATGGCGCAGTGTTCGAATACCGGATTACTGCCACCCGGTCTCCATTGGTATTTTCGGCGTCCGGTTTGCCGGCAGGTTTGGTCCTGGATCAGGTCTCCGGAGTGATTCGCGGTGCACCCCGGCAGGCGGGAAATTTCTCCCTCACGGTCGGTGCCTCCAATGCGAGTGGCAACGGCGTGATGAGCGTCAACCTGAGCGTGGCGAAGGCTCCCTTGACGGTGACTGCGCCGGCGTCGCGCCGGTCCTATGGTGGGGCAAACCCTGCTTTTGCGGTTACCTTCAACGGGTTTGTTCTGGGTAACACAGCGGCGACGCTGAGCACGGTGCCGGTGGTGGTCACGACGGCGACGGCCGGTTCGCCGGTGGGGACCTACGCTTTGACTCCTGGTGCGGGCGTGTCGGATCTTTACGCGTTTGTCTATGTCGACGGCGTGCTGACGGTCGAAACGGCACCGATTACGGTCGCGCTGGATGGGTTGCAGCAGACTTATTCCGGGCAGCCTTTGGTGCCGGTGACGCGCACGAGTGTGCCGGACGTGGCCGTCCAGCTTACCTTTGACGGAAATACGACTCCGCCGACGAACGTTGGCAGTTATACGGTGGTGGCGACGGTGGCGGCGGGCAACTATGCGGGCCAAGCGACGGGAGTCTTCACGATCAGCAAAGGCCGGCAGGCTATTTCCATTACTCCGCTAACCGGCGATACACCGCTCAAAGACCGGGTAGGGCCGGTGCAGTTGGTTGCGATGTCCACGGCCGGCCTGCCGGTGCAGTTCTCCCTCACGGCGGACAGTGCGGCGACGCTGAACAGTGAGAATCAATTGGTGGGCATACAGCCGACGGGAAAAGTCACGATTCGGGCGAATCAACCGGGCGACAACAATGTGTTCGCGGCGCCGGAGGTGGTGCTTGAGCTGGATGTGACCAAGCTCAATCAGGCGATCAATTTCGCCCAGTTGCCGAATGTGCAGTTCGGAGCCCCGTTTATTGTGCTTAGCGCGACGACGAGCTCGGGCTTGTTTCCCTCCTTTACGGTGGCCGGCGGGCCGGCCGTCTTGACGGGTAACTTCCTGCAAATCACCGGGGCCGGCGAGGTCTTCATGCGGGTGGCCCAGGCGGGCGATGTGACCTACAATGCCGCTCCGGAGATCAATCAACGGGTCGGGGTCGCGCAGAAGTTCCAGGAGATCATTTTCCCGGCGATCGCCAACGTGACCTACGGTGATACGGTGTCGATGCTCGCGACGGCCAACTCCGAATTGCCGGTCTCCTATCGCGTGGTGAGCGGTCCGGCGGTCGTCAATGGCAACAGCTTGGTTCTGACCGGCTTCGGCACCGTGGTCGTTCGGGCGAGCCAACCCGGCAACTCGGGTATCGCCGCGGCGCCGGAA